>CACXKY010000032.1 GCA_902768325.1 Fibrobacter succinogenes | reverse complement strand
ATGAAAAAACATAAAGTGTCTCTTATGGGACGTGTGTTAGGTATAATGTTGCTTCTTGCAGGGGTGCAAGGAGCGTTTGCAGGATGCTTGGGTACGGTGCATGTCAAGTTGCCGGATTCCTGGACGTCCAGCTACATTTTCTTCGCGAATGAAACCTACGCAATTCCTGCGACGGCAGCCAAGAATGGCGCTGGATATATTACATTGGATCTCTCCACTGTAATTAAGCCGCAGCCGAATACGCAAGATAACGGTTTCGTTTTCGTCAACAGCACTCAGGTCGATTATCCTGTACCGCGAGTCGTTGATGCCAAGGCTTTTGGTGAAGCCAAAGCCCGCAGTGATTTCTCGAAAACGCTCATTGCCTGCCCCGGTGATGAAAACGAAATCTATATTTACGAGAATCCAAAAACTGAAGGCAGAACGGAAGTGACTTCGGCTCCTCCTGACGCCAAGTATATATACTTCCTCGTTCCGAAAGAAGATGACGCCTGGATGGCGGCTATCCCGATGGTGAGCTTGGACGGTGGCCAGCATGCGGTGCGTATGACGGCTGACCCGGAACGTTGTGGATGGTTCTACTATGTATGGTTCGGCGAACCGGTCTCGGACAACGTCGTGTTCATGCGTGACGATGCCCAGGTGCTTGATTCCGCTTTTGGCGTGAACGGTACGGCAGAAGAAAATGTCGCCCAGCCGATTCCTCTGCAGACCTATTATGAAGCTTATGCGACAAATACGATCTTCTTTATCCCGGATCAGAATGAGTGGCTGACCGAAACGGATGGTGGCTTCTATGGTTCTGACCCGATGGTGGAGGGCTCTTGTAGCTACACCTTGGCCGCTATTATTTACGATACCGACGCTAGCTTGCACCCGTCGTTCTCTTGCGATAAGTGGCTGGAGGGCGTTGACTATAACGCAAACGAAGATTGCCAGATTGGTGTGACGAATACTGCCGCCGGAATTAATATTGGCAAGGCTCAAGCCCAGCAATATGTGTCGAGCTGTATCGGTGTCCATAAGGGTATTGTCGTCGATACCTTGGGCGCCGATAAGAAACCGCACCTCTCCAATTCGGCCAACGCCCAGAAGTGCTTCCCGAGTGCTCAGATTTTCGACATGCTGTTCAACTATACACCGGGCGTGAACGAAATGTCTTGCTACGACATGCCGTTCGGCCGTGCTGTTGACAACCGTTGGGAATTCGACTCCGACAACTTTATCAGCCCGGGTGCCAAGCCTGCCATTAAAGGCGGCTTCTATCCGGTAGAATGGGAAAGCGAAGCGGCTGCCAAAGCCAAGATTCTTGAAGCTGACGCGAACCAGACTGAGGTTCCGGCTGCCCGTACGCCGCATCCTGCCCAGGGTCCGGTGTACATGGTCCCCTATATGCGTAAGATTGATGCGACCCTTGGTGAAGAAGCTCCGCGTATGGACCTGGTCTGCAACAGCAGCACTTGGGATGGTGGCCACGACTGCGAAGGCAAGTATGCCAAGGGTGGTGACCTCTATGAATGGTATCCGAAGACAGTGACGCAGGATGCCTACGTTCAGGACGACGTCTGGTGCTGGGGTAGCTATTGTAGCGGTGATGCTCCGGATGGCTGGCCTATGTATGTTACCGGAACCGGTAGTACGGTTGGTGGTGACGATCCTCGTTGGGGAACCGATGACCCGGCTGCCAGAGATAGGGTTGACCGTAACCAGCAGTTCTGCTTTGAATCCCATGCAAACTTCGTCTTCAAGCCGGGCCTGCGCTTCAGCTTCCGCGGTGACGACGATATTTGGGTGTTTATCGACAACAAGCTCGCTGTGGACCTCGGTGGTACCCACCTTGCCGCTCCGGGTTATGTGAACCTTGATAAGTTTAAGGGCAAGAATGGTCAGCTCCTGAAGTGACCGCCGTACGACGATGAGTAACGTGCGTATCAAGACGAACATGTACATCCAGCAGAAGACGGGTCTTATCGACAAGCCGTCGAAGGCCGGTGCAACAGAAAAGCATCAGCTTTGCATGGTTACGAGCGGTTCCGGCGGATGCGCTGCCCAGCTCTCTGGCGGTAACAAGATTGATACGAACTGCGTCATTGCTCCGGACTATTCTTTGATTCGTCCCAATGGCGACGTTGTTATGGAATCTGTTCCCCTGCATACCATCAGCAAGGGCTGTATCGACCTGAACGACCCGTCTATGCCGGTGATTACCAAGGATAAGTGCACGCTTGGCCCGGGTCGTTACTTCCTCGTTGCTTCTCTTGATGGCAAGACCAAGAAGATTTCCTTCAAGGTGAACGGTGAACTGGATATCGCTACGAGAGACGCTATTGCAATTGACTCGAACGGTACGGCTCTGCCTGGCCAGACATACGCCTTTAAGAAGGATGCTATGGGTGGTGAACTCGTTCCGCTGTACATTTCTGCCATTGCAGATCCGTGCCAGAACAATGCCGCCTGCTCTCAGCCGCTTGAAATGGACGTGACCAGTGCTCCGAACCAGAACTATACTCTTGAACCGGATCCGGGCCTGACCGTGTACGTGCGTAATGCGGCTGGCGAACTGGAACCCTTCCCCTCTAGCGCATCGAGGACGATTGGTGCATCCGGTGTCGATACCGTCTACGTGACTGCGGCCTTGATTGGTATGACTCAGTCTCCGACGACCTACAGTATCGGTGTTACTGGCCGTACCAAGGCTTCCATCAGATTCTTCGCCCCGTCGCTCCAGTTCGTGAAGGATAGTGTCACGACAACGGATGTTGTTACGGGTGACGGAAATTCGACGGAACGCTGGGTGGGTACCTACTATGAATTCTACCTTGCCGCGTTCAAGCCGGTTGGTGATGGCTCCGATGCCATGACCCTCTGTACGGAATGTAACTTCACGCTGGCTCCGGGTTCCATGATGTCTGCGAAGCTCGAACTCCTGACCGATACCATTGCAATTGTCAATGGCCGTGGCATGATTTCGATTCGTTCTCTGAAGGAATACCGCACGGATTCGGATCCGAGCAAGCGTGACCCGGCTGTGATCCATATTGCCGGTGAAAACCCGAACTTGACTTCTGCGATTTACACGCCGATTTACTTCCGTGAACCTCCGGTACCGTATCCGGTGCTTGTCGACATCTTCGACGTCGCTGGCCCTGTGCCGGCTTCCAAGCTTTCTTTGCCGAAGGATTACGCTCCGGAAAACCAGAAGTACCTCGATGGTATTGCAGACTCTATCGCAATCTACTATAACCGTGCAATCGCGAAGGACTCCTTGCCGGACTCCGTGTTTGTCCGCTGGGATAACGGTACCGATTCCATCAAGATTGGCCATTCCGACATTGTCGCGGGTGCTACTTGCGGTGATATGAGGACCCTCACGAATGATGAAGGCGTATCTAAGCAGGTGGAATATTGTAAGGCGCTTATCCAGATTGGTGGCACGGGCAAGGACTTCAAGTTCTCCAAGGGCATCAAGACTGCCGGAATGCCGACCAACGAAGTTAGCTCCTGGGCTCACTTCGAAGACAAGGGTAGGCCCGTTTCTCAGGCCTTCAGTGGCTCGATTGTCGACCGTGTTGCCCCTGTTATCAAGAGCGCAATTGTCTTGCCGGAATCTGAAGGTAGCTCCTTCGACAGGCTGACCCTGGTGCTTTCTGAACCGGTGAACCTCCTGGACGACAAGTACCTGAAGGAAGGCTTCAGCTTCTACCTGAACTCTGCAACGGAACTCAAGGGCTCCAACCGCTATCGTGCGGTGCTGTCTCAGAACGGTCCGACCTTGAAGGATACGATTACGCTCCGCTTCCAGAACAACAACGCTCAGCGTCCGTCTCCGCACGTGGGTGACTATGTCCGCTTCCGTGCCGACGAACTCATGTGGGAAGATACGTCCAAGATCAATGTTCCGGGTAGCGACACCCTCCGTGCCGATGACCACAACATGCATTGGAACTCTCCGACGGATTACCTCCCCGGTGGTTCTCGCCTGCCCAGCCCGTGGGTAATCCTGGAAGGTGCTGCTGAAGTGGCCGACCAGTCCATCAACTACGGTTACATCGATCAGTCCAAGGTCAAGGATCCTCCGATCGAAGTCTTTACTGTCCCGCAGAACTACAGCCTCGACTCTGTCAGGGCTCATTTCCCGGGAACCTTGGGTAAGTACCTCAAGACGGATATGAAGTCCCTGATGAATTCCAGCACGCTGTTTGCCGATGTCGTAAACCATGCGGATGAAGTCTACTTCTATTACGAAATGACGATCTTCACGAACCTCGGTGGGTATGTCACTCACAAGAGCCAGAAGGTCTACTGTAACGATTCGATCTTCGACCCGGATCATAAGGGCGAAAACTGCTTTAGCAATAACCGTAACTTCTACCTCGCATGGAACATGACTTCCGACGCGAACCGCATGGTTGGTACCGGAGCCTACATCGTGAAGTGGAACTCCTATGTCTACTTGACGGACGCCTTCAAGAAGAAGAACAAGATGGATGGTACCGAAGTTTGGGGTGCACGTCGTCCGCCCAAGAAGAAAAGGTAAGCGGTTTTTGTAGAATACTCTTTAGAGGGTGCCCTGAGGGCGCCCTCTTTTTTGTAAATTTGGTTCATGCGTAAAATGCTATTAGCTCTTGCAATGGTCGGCCTGGTATGGGCCGGTGAACCGACGGATTTGGATTCCCTGTTCCGTGGAAACGAATATAAGCCTGCTTTGAATGCGTCCTTGCGCGATACGACCAACGTGTCCCAGGGAGCGGTGGCCGGGAAGGCTGCGGCCAAGTCTAGCAAGGCGGACGGCTATTATATGTTGCAGTTCGAGGCTGTGGCCGATTTCGATGCGGCTCAGCGCCGTAGGGCCCAGATTTCGGCCAGCACGGGCTACGCCATCCAGGTCGTGTTCGACGCTCCGTTCTACAAGCTCCGTGGCGGTGGATGGACGACCAAGAAGGCAGCCGACGATAAGGCCCGCGAGCTTTCGGCTTACAACATCAACGCCTTCGTCGTGAAGATTAAGTAGTTCTCGCAAGTAGCTTTACCTTGCGTCTATAAAAAGCGCGAACTGTACAAAACAGTTCGCGGCTCAAAATAAGATTCGTTAAACGATTATTCCAAAAGTCCGAGCGTCATCTTGATGGCGCGTTCGTCCATCGTGGCCGGCAATAGGGCGCGTTCTTCTGGGGCGACGTATTGCAGCTTGCGCTCGAGATCGGGCCGTGTGCTGCGGTTCCTGAGCGTGACAGGCGGGTTCTTGGTCGAGTAGAAGAACTTCCCGGTCTTGATGAACTTCTGGTTCTGGAAGCCGAGCTTGATAGCGTCTTTGAGCGCCTTCAAGATCATCGGGCCGGCGCGGTCGACGTGGTGCAGTTCGAGCAGGCGGTGGAGCAGCAGCTCTTCGTGAATCGGGGATTCATGGTCTACGTAAAACTTGAGCTGCGAGATAATCGCGGCGGCCGGCAGTTCGGCAATGGGCTTGTCGTGCGGCGTCCCTTCGATTTTCGGGTGGACAACCGCGTACTGGACGGTGCTCACGTCGCTTGCCGGTTCTTCGGCCACTTCCAGATCTGCTTCTGTAGTGTCTTCAACGGGCGGCGGGGCGACACTCTGCTCGATGGCGATAGTCGTAATGAGGTGGTCCTTCTCGTCTTTTTCGGACATGTACCAGAAGGGGAGCCACAGGTGGATGACCTTCCAGCCGAGCTGGCGCAGTAAGGTCGGGCGGATGTATTCGCGGTCTTCGACCGATTCGCGGAAACGTTCCGTAGTGCAGTCGTCCTCGACAACGGCGAGGAAGCGGCGCGAGTTGTTCGCGTCGACGACGACGGGCCCGACGGCGATGCCGCCTGGGGCGAACTGCGTCTCGAAGGAGATGTTCTCTTGCTGCAGGAGTTCCTGGACCTGCGGGCACAGCGGCGATTCTTCGTGCTGGACTTCGGGCGGTTCGGGCAATTCCTTCTTTTCGAGGTAGCTAATCCATTCCCAGAAGAGGTTTGCCTTCGGGATGTTGTGCTTCTCGACTTCTTCCTTGGAGACGAAAACTTGGAGTTCCTGCCTGGCGAGCGTGGAACAGAGGGCCAGCTTGCGTTCGGCCGAAATCTTGTCGTTGCCTTCGATTTCGATGCAGACGAGCAGGACGTCGCGGTACTTGTCGACGGCCCTGTCGGGCGTCTTGACGTAGTAGCGGATGGTCGGGTTGGGCTGGTCGAAGTACCTGGCCGCCGGAGAATCCTTCGCGATAAGGGCGCGGATGGCGGCTTCGATTTCAAAGCAGCGCGCCTGGTGGAAGGCGATAATACCGAGCGTCTGGCCGGGATGTTTCTCGGCGTGCTGGATAGCGGTCTTCGCAATGGCCATGACTTTATCGGGCACGACCTTCAGCGTCTCGCTGTTGCTCTTTTTGCGGTTGGGCATGGGCAACTGCTTGATGCCGTAGTTGTAGACCTTCGCGTTCGCGAAGTTCACAAGCGCGATATCGTTGTAGTTCGTGGCGAACCAGAGTTCGCGGGTCGGGATGCCCTTGCGCAAGGCCGATGCGAGAATGCTTTCCAAGAAGAACGCACTCTGGCGGGGCAAGATGTTTGTAAAGGCGTCGAACGGCTGCGGTTCCAAGGTCGGCATGTGCGGGTCGCCGATGAGAATGACTTTGTTCGCAATGCAGATGGTCGAGAACGCTTCCGTTACCGAGATGCAGTCCGCGTCCAAGATGACGGCGACGTCGTAGACCTGGTTGTCCATGTTGTACGTCTCGTCGAGCGCGGCGATGCGCAGCAGTTCCGGGTCCGCTTCAATAGCGGCATATACGGCCCTGAAGTTCGCGTTGGAGAACTGGTCTAGCTGCGTCTGGAAGGCCTTGCCTTTCAACGCGCGTTCCTTGGGCGGCAGGCTAAAGAGGTCTGGGCATTTTTTCGTCAGCAGCTGAATCTGGTTTCGGGTCCAGCACTGCGCGAAGGCCTGTACGAGGTCCTTGCAGCCGGTGTTAGAATTCTTGGCGTATTCCGCGAGGCCCTTGCATTCAGACGATTCCAGATTCTGGAGCAGCACAGTCGTCTTGACGTGGATGTCCAGCAAGTTCCAGTTGTCGTTCCAGCTGCGGATTTCGTCGAGCCATTTTTCGATGCTCAATCCTTCGAGCGGTGTATCGAGGTTCAGTTCCTTCGAGATGCCGCGGATAGCTTCGGTCAACTTCTGTACCGACTCGATGAACTTGCCCATATCTGGCAGGAACTGCTTGATGTGGTGCCAGTTTTCAAGAATCAGCAGCAGGTAATCGAGATGCGGGTCGTTCTTGTGGATTTCGCGGAAGTTGTAGACGAACGTAATCTTGTTGTTCAGGTCAATCCAGTTGGACTTCTCGTAGAGCCAGTCCTTGCCGAGCAGGTGCGCCCCGAGGACAGAAGAATCCCTATAGGCACGCTTGTTGTCTTGCAGGTCGATAAGCGTATCGATGAAGTCGAGCAACTGCGTGTCGCTCGTAATGGACTTGGGATTGCGGATGGCCTTGATGAGCACCTTGCGCGAATTGCGGTAGTGGTCCGAAAGGCCCTTGAGCTTGACCTTGAGGCTTGCGGCGAATTCTTCGCGCGCAGAAAGCACGTTCTGGTCGACGGCGTCGTCGGTGTAGATGTCCGAGGTCTGCCTGCGGTAGCGGACCCACTTGTCGCCCGCTTCCGGAAGCCCGAGGAGCGTGTCCTTGTAGGCAATCCAGTTGTTGGAACGCAAGTCCCAACGTTCAAAATCGGGAGTGTCCGTACTGAAGGATTTCTGGATGATTTCCAGCAGGTCGGACAGAGTGGCGAGGTAGGCGCCTGTCGGGAAAAGGTTCATTTCCTGGAAGGTGTCTATCAGCGGCTTGAGCTCGTTGGAAAGCTTCGTTGCCGTTTCGAGTTCGCGTGCGACCTTTTCCTTGGCGTCTTGGTCGAGGCTGGGCGCCATGATCTTTTCGAAAGTCTTGCGGGCGTTGATGCCGTCTTGTTCAAAGTACAGCTTGACAAGTTCTTCGAGGGTTTCCTTGATGGCCTTGTAGCGGTTGTATGGCAGGTCTGCGACGCCCTTGAAAATGGAGTCGGGGAACTTGGCCTTCGTAGGCGGATTGTCCCGGAATTCCTGGAGGATGTCGGCGAGGGAACCGTCCCCCGTCGGCGAAGTCTTGTTGACGATCTTGTAGTAAGACGAAAATTCGTCGCGCGTCTTGCGCAGGTCTTTCGCGATGATATCGCGTTCCGGACCGTTGAAAGAACGGAACTTGGGGTGAATCGCGTCGCAGATGCTCTGCTTAGAAATGGAGCGGCGCGCTACGACGAGCGTGCGCTTTTTCTTGGCGACGGATTCGGCCACGATGTTGGCGGCAACCTTGATCTTGGAGGTGCCGGGCAGAGCCTGTACCGCGTAGGCCGTGGCTTCGTCCAGCGCATCGATGGTGACCTTCGTCGTGTGCGAATCCGTGGGGTACAAGAAGTAGTAATCGGTCGGATTGAACACCTGGTCAAAGTCGGCTTCTTCGAAGACGGATTCCTTGAACCGGAAACCCTCGTCACCCAACAGGCCCTTCAAGAAGGGGGAGGCGTCTGTCTTCTTTTCGCTGAAGCCGCGTTCCAGGCGCTTCTTGAGCAGCATGCGGTTTGTGTTGAAGAACGCAAGGCTTATGCCGTGGCGCGTGAACTTCCATTTTTTCTCTGCCGCAATCGCTTTCTCGAATAGCGAGAAGTACAGGAGGATGCTGAACTTTCCGTTGATGGTCGCGTCTTCGGTTCGCGGCAGCTGGACGATGTCCTTGAGACGCTGCCGGAGGATGACGTTCTCGATAGGCCCGCGCGGGGATATCGAAAGCGACTTCATATCGGGGGCGATATCCAACGGGATCAGGATGCTCGGGGCGAGTGCGTTGCCGTCCCACTTGAGGAACCCCATGAGGAGGTAGAGGTCTGCGCACAGAAAGTCTTCGGCCTTGCACTTGAGGACCTTCGCGAACTGTTCCATGGTATCCATCTTCTGCTGGGCGGTAAAGCTCTGCGATAGCGGGAGGAACGTTTCGAAGGGGAGCGGGGCCCCGGACTTGAGCCATTTTTCGTAGAACAGGTCGCCGGCTTCGAGGAGCAACGGAGTCTGGAAATCGCCTTTCGTCGAAAAGTTCAAAAGGCGGTCTTTGGAGTCAAAGTTCTCGGCTTCTTTACAAATCTTGTTGACTATTTCAGAAGGACAAACCTGTGTCATGCCTTCAATATACTTTTTTTCGATGAATAAAACTTTTACAATAGCGCGAGGGCTGCAGATAAAGCCTGTTCTAGGCTGAGGGGCGCGGGGGACGGGACGAGACCGCCCTTGAAGCATACCCTGCCCAGGAGTTCTTCGGCGGAGACTCCGGAATCGCGGTCCTGGCGTAGGCTATGCGCCTTTTCGCGCTTGGAAAGTTTTTTCCCCGTCGGGTCCGTGATGAGCCCGTGATGGAGGTAGAAGGGTGGGGTAGAGCGGCCCAGGAGTTCCATCAGGGCAATCTGCCTCGCGGTGGAATTGCGGAGGTCTTCTCCGCGTACTACATGAGTAATACCTTCGTCAATGTCGTCCACGCAGACGGCGAACTGGTAGGTCCATTGGCCATCGCGGTCGCGGATAGGGAAGTCCCCGCACTGGAGTTTCGGGTTTTCGGCGAAGTCGCCCAGCCGCAAATCGTGCCATTTAATTACTTTGTCTGGAATGACGACGCGCAGGTTATGCGGCTGGCTAGCGTCCGCGTCCATCTCTCGTCTAACCAAACACTTCCCGCGGTACACAATCTCGCCGGTCTCGCTCTTTGGGTTTTCTTCTTCGAGCTGTTTGCGGCTGCAGAAACACGGGTAGACGAGCCCGCGGCTTTCAAGCGATTCGAGTGCGCGCCGGTAAACGCTTTCGCGTTCGCTCTGGATGCTCTGCGAATCCCAACGGAAGCCGAACCAGGCGAGGTCTTCATAGATGCTGCGGATGTATTCGTCGCGGGCGCGGCCCCTGTCGTGATCTTCGATGCGGAGGTGGACTTGCAGATTCCATTTGTGTGACGCAGCCCACACATAGAGCGCCGAAAGGAGGTGCCCTTCGTGAAGATATCCTGTCGGACTCGGGGCGAAACGTATTTTACCGCACATGTTGTAAAGATAACAATTGAAAGAATGCGTAAAAATTATTACGAGCGCTCTGTTTTATGTTTTTTGTTGTATATTAACTAATGAAAAAACTCCCTCCCCCCCCTGGAGTATACAATGATGCGTTTAGGTTTCTTTTTGCTTATGGCCTTTTTTGTGTCGTATGCAAGTGCCGATGATATCGTGGCAACAACGTCTAATGGCGCTACGGTTATTCTGCATGACAATGGCCGCTGGGAATATTACCAGAACAACTCGAAGATTCGTGACGTGCGCCCCGATGCCATTCCCGAAGATGCGAAGTTCAATGTCTCGGTCCTCTACGATTCTTACGACAAGGTGAAAAAGGATGTGCGCATGGCCATGGAGGCAGATCTCGCCACGGAAGAAGAAATCAGGGATAGCCTCCGCAAGGTGCCCAAGGGCGGCTTGATTTATTTCCAGGTCGCGACGAAGCAGATCAAGAAGGGAATGCCGCGCGAGTTGACCTACATGGTTTACGACAAGGGGAAAAAGCCCATCTTTTCGAAGACGGTCCCGGATTCGGAAGCGAAACCGAGCGAAGATCCCGGTGTTAGTAACCTCTTGATTGTCCCCGTGACGAGCAAGCCCAAGTCCAAGGTGTTGAAAGCCCGCGTGAAAATGGCGCGCGGAAACGCTACGCTGGATATCGATATTCCCATACGGTAGGCTCGATGCGATTTGCCGTAGTAGATGTAGAGTCCACGGGTGGCGCGGGCGAAATGAACCGTATTACCGAGGTGGGAATCGCCTTGGTTGACGATACGGAAATTGTCGAGACGTTCCATACGCTGGTGGATCCGGGTGCCCCGATAAGCCCGTTTGTCCAGAAGTTGACGGGAATTACCGATGAGATGGTCCAGGGGGCGCCACAGTTCCAGAAAATTGCCGAAAAGGTGGACGAGCTTTTGCGCGACCGCATTTTTGTGGCGCACAACGTGCAGTTCGATTTGAAGATGATGCGCACGGAACTCAAGCGCTGCTGCATTTCTTTTGACCCGCCGAGGCTCTGTACGGTAAAGCTGGCGCGCCGTGTGTTCCCCGGATTCCCGAGCTATAGCTTGCACAACTTGACGGAATCGCTTGGGCTGAGTGATTTCCACCATCACCGCGCGATGGACGATACGCTTGCCTGTGCGGAGATTTTAAAACTCGCCTACAACAAGGTCGGGCCGGAAAAGATTCTCAAGGAAGTGAAGAACCTCTCCACTCCGAAGAAGGCTCGCGTCTTGAGCCCCAAAGCCCAATGACCAATAACTAGTGACTAGTTAAACAGTCCCGCTTTGTACTTCATCTTCAAGATGCGCGCGCACGATTCCTCGATGCGCTCTTTGTACTTGCGGTTTTGCTTGGCTATCGAAGAAAGGTAGTTCACCATCTCGACCGCTTTTTGCGGGTACGTAATCATGAACATGTCGTTGCCGGCCATAAGCGCCGTGCGTACGAGCTTGCGGAAGTCCTTGGCCGGGTAGCCCTTGCCTTTTACGCGTTCGGTGCCGCTGACCCAGGCGCGCAGGCTTACTCCCCAAAGGTCGTCGGTGAGGATGACGGTTTCGGGCGACATGTCGCGGGCCATTTTTACGATGCGCGGTTCAAAGACGGCGGGGCGGTTCGAAATGCGGATAAAGCGGACGCTCGACATCATGGTGACGGGGATGTCGTTCGAGAGCGCCTTGAAGAATTCGACGTTGTGTGCAATCTTCGCCTTGGGCGTCGCGCTGACCGCAATCTGGTGGTCGCTATTGGTCCAGCTGTCGTAACCGGGGAAGTGCTTGGAGACGCACTGCACGCGGCTATCGCGCATTCCCTGCACGAAGGCGCGGACCTTGGGGGCGTTCAGCGTATCCTCGCCCCACGAGCGGTTGGATTCTTCCATGAAGGAATTCTTGTGGCGGCTGTCCTTGGCCGGGTCGAGGACCGGGGCAAGGTTCAGGTTAATGCCGACGCTGTCGAGGACGGCCCCGATTTCTTGGGCGAGGGCACGGATGGAATCCTCGGTCATCTGGCGCATTTGCTTGGCGCTCGGCGTGCGTGCCCATTTGGGCGAGATGACCGAGATGCGGTTGACGAGACCGCCTTCCTGGTCGGCGGCGACGAGCGGCTTGATACGCATCGAATCGTTGACGGTACGGATGTTTGCCGTGAACTTGTCAAGGTTCTTGAGGTGATTTTTCATCACCAGGTAACCGCCGAACTCGTTTTTCAGCATAAAGTCGGCCGGGGTCATGTAGACCATCACCATCTGGGCGGCCTTCTGCTTGATGGAAAGGGATTTCCAAAGCGGCATCAGGTCGTCGGGGAGCCCGTAGGGGTTCGGGGCGACCGTGTCGGCGCTGTTGGCAAGCGTATCGAGCGCCACGAGTTCCGGCGCGGTAGGCTCTTGCGTCGCCGCATTCACCGCAACGTTCGTATCCACGTTCGTTGCCGTACTCGCGGCAGCGTTCGTTGCACTTGTTGCCGTACTCGCGGCAGCGTTCGTTGCGGCAGTTGAATCAAGGGGAGCTTCTTCCGCATGGCAAAAAACCGCCCCGAACAATAGGGCCGATGCCACGATGACGCACCATTTTTTATTCATCATCTTGATTTCTTAAGCTTCTTTCTTTTTTCCGAAACGGCGGGGCTTGAATTCGCGGGGCGGGAAGTCGAACTTGAGCTTGCCCTTTTCGAGCATTAGGTAGGCGTCGAAAAGGCGGCGCGTCTTGTTGCTGCGGAAGCCCTTGATGAGGGCGGTCTTCTTGCCGTCGAGGAGGTTCTTGATTTCTTCCGGCGGGATTTCCTTGCCGAGTAGGATTTTCGGGAGGGAAAGTCCAGAGGGCTTCTTGTCGATATAGCTTTGCGATACGTAACCGGTGAGCGTCTCGAACACGTCGGTACCGTCGACGGGCGACTGGCCGACCTTGGCGCCGATCTCGATTTCTTCGGGCTTTTCGTCAAAGACAAATTCAATCTTGTTTTGGGCGTTGATGGTCAGCACTGCCGAGAATTCGGCACCCTTCTTGCTGCGGAACCCGGTAAGCGGGCCAATCTTTCTCTTCGTGAGGAGTTCCACGATCTCTTCGTCGCTAAGGCGCTTGCCGCCAATCATCTTGCGGATGACGATGCCGTCTTCGGTGGTGTAGCGGCTCACGGTCTCGAAAACCTTCTTGCCGTTCACCGGGCTGAACTTCGCTTCGCCGGTCGTGTTTTCTTCCTTGAATCCCTTGATGTTCTTCACCATGTTCTTGGTCATCTCGACGATGCCCTTCATGAAGTTTTCGCGGGATTCCTTGCCCTTGGAGATGAGGTCCATCTTGTATTCCCATTCGCCGGTGAGTTCCGGGCTCGTGAGGGCTTCGCAGTTCATGGCCGAAAGTACCTTGATGAGGTCGAAAGCCTTCGCGGTCGGGATCATTTCCTTGCCGTCGCGGACAACGTACTTGTCGCTCACGAGCTTTTCGATAATGGCGGCACGCGTTGCCGGCGTACCAAGCCCGCGCTCCTTCATGGCGTCGCGCAGCTCGTCGTCTTCGACGAGCTTGCCCGCGCTCTCCATCATGGAAAGCAACGTGCTTTCCGTGTAGTGCGCGGGCGGCTTGGTAAAGTCGTCGTTGCTGCGGACGTCGAGCGTCTTCGCGACATCGCCTTTAAGCGGCGGAACGTTCGACTCGTCGTCGCTGTCCTTGCCGTAGACGGCCTTGAAACCCGGGTCCACGAGAATCTTGCCTTCGGTGATGAACGTCTCGCCCTCGACGGTCGTGATGCGCGTCGTGTTGAGGTACTGCGCCGGCGGGAAGAACACCGCGATAAAGCGCTGGCAGATCATCGTGTAGATTTTTTCTTCGGCTTCGGAAAGTCCCTTCGGGGTGACTCCCGTGGGGATGATGGCGAAGTGGTCCGAAATCTTCGTGTTGTCAAAAACCTTCGGGGTGCGCTTCACGTAGCTGTTGTCGAGCGCTTCCAGGGCGAACTTCCTGAGTGGGCCTTCAATCTTGCCGAGGGTCGCCTTGACGGTCGTGACGTAGTCCTCGGGGAGGCAACGGCTGTCGGTACGCGGGTAGGTGGTTGCCTTGTAATGTTCGTACAAGCTCTGCGCAATCGAAAGGGTCGTCTTGGCGCTGAACCCGAAGCGGTTGTTCGCTTCGCGCTGCAATGTGGTGAGGTCGTAAAGCTGGCCGCATTTTTGCTGGCTGGGGGCAGTAGTCTCTTCGATTTTGCCCGGCTTGCCCTTGCACTTCGCGAGGATTTCGGCGGCCTTTTCGCCGTCAAAAATTTGCTTCACGCGGTCCTTGCCGCTTTCCTTGTCGGCGGTGAACCATTTGCCCAGGTAGGCGTTGCCGCCGTTGTCGAAGTCGGCTTCGACGGTCCAGAATTTCTGCGGTACGAACTGGAGGCGTTCTTCTTCGCGCTTTACGATGATGGCAAGCGTCGGGGTCTGCACGCGGCCGCACGGCGTAATCTGGAATCCGCCCATGGAACTGTTGTACGCGGTAAGGCCGCGGCTGCCGTTCATGCCCACGAGCCAGTCGGCTTCGCTGCGGCAGAGGGCGGCGTCCTTGAGGCTTTCCATTTCTTCGGCGGTGCGCAGGTGCTCGAAGGCGTCCTTGATGGCGGCCGGAGTCATGCTCTGCATCCACAGGCGCTTGATGGTCTTGTTCGCGAACTTGCCCTTGAGCACGTAGTCAAGGATATAGAAGAAAATCAGTTCACCTTCGCGGCCCGCATCGCATGCGTTCACGATGGTCGTCACGTCTTTCCTCTTGATGAGCTTGCCGACGGTAGAAAGCTGGGACTTGGTAGAGGGGGTCGCGACCAGCGGGAACTTCTCGGGCAGCATGGGAAGCGTCTTCATGTCCCAGGCCTTGTAGCGTTCGTCGATATCTTTCGGGTCGGCGATGGTCACGAGGTGGCCGATGGCGTGGCTTACGATAGTCGTGTCGTTCTCGTAGTAGCCGTTGTTCTTGGTAAACGACTTGGCCCCGAGTACCTTGACCAGGTCCGCGGCGACGCTCGGCTTTTCTGCGATAATAAGCGTCTTGCCGGCAGCGGGTGCCTTCGCCGTTTTTGCCGCCTTGGAGGTCTTTGCGGTCTTGGTCGTTGTTTTTGCAGTCTTTGTAGTAGCCATCATTATTTCCATTTAAAGCGCCCGAACAGGCCGAAGAGGACGGCCAGCACGGTGAAGGGGGCGTGGATGATCTCGACCGGGATGCACCATTTGATAAGGTGCTCCTGCCTGAAAATCCTAAGCCCGCGGAGTATTAGGACAAGGTCACCGACGCATTTTGCGACAAAAGCCACGAGCGCGGCGACGAGGATTTTGAAACTGAAGGGGGCGAGAACCGCTGTGACGCACTGCATGGCGAGGAACAGGAACACCATGGAGAGTACGAATACGATTTTCGGAGTATAGTATATAGTCTTGGAGGCCCAGCGCTTGCGCTGTTCCCAAAGTTCCTTGAGCGTTTCCTTGCCGTTCGTAGTCACGAACGTCGACTCGGCGATGCAGTAGCGCATGGCCCACGGGCGGTCGGCGGCGAGTTTCTGCATCAAGAGGTCGTCGTCACCGCTCTGGATCTTGAGCACGTTCTCGAACCCGTGGACGCTCTTGAAGAAACTCTTGCGATAGGCGAGATTGTTGCCGGTACTGGTAAGCGGCAGGTGCATCGCGAGGCCCGCGGTCCCCGCCACACGGTAGATAAGCGTCTCGATGGCCTGCATGCAAATGAGAATGCTCGACTTGCCGGGGACGGTCGGGATGTAGGAATGCCCAGCCACGAGTTCGATACCCGGTTCAAATTCGGCCACGATACCGGCGACCCAGGTGGGCTTTACCAGGCAGTCGGCGTCCGTGAGGCACAGGATGTCGCCATCGCAGGCGTCGATGAGCTTCGAAAGGGCGTGCTTTTTGGGGCTTGTGCCTTCGGGGATGTCCTTGATGGTAATAACATGCAGCTTCGGGTTGCGTTCGGCGTATTCCGCGAGGATCTTCGGGGTGTCGTCGGTGCTGCGGTCGTCGGCGACCCAGACGTCCCACTGCCCGGCATAGTCCTGCGCAAGGACGGAGTCGAGCGTCGCCCGGATGCCCGAAGATTCGTTACGGGCGGAAATAAGGACGCTCACGCGCGGTTTGGGCTCTACGTCGGATTCTCCGAGGCGTACGGTACCCAGGGCGCGGAAGAACCGCACCTCGAGGACTATATAGAATAGGCAGAACACTGCCAAAAGTCCGATGACTAGATATGTGAGCACCGTGAAAAACATTTTCCGCGCAAAATTTAGTTCATCGTGCCGGAACGTCGGACTGCGGGTGCAGGAAAGGGACGGTGATTTTTCGATACATATATATATGTTAATGTAAATGCCCCAAAACGCTTGTTTTGGGGCAATTTGAGCTTTTGGAAAAATTTTCCGTAAGTTTTTTGCAATTTTGAAGGGCTATTCCTTCAGGAGTTCCGGGTGCTTTTCGGAAATGCGGCGGGCGAGGTAGACGAACGGCGTGTCCATCAGGGAGGTCACGATGAAGATGCCGTAACCGAACACGAGAATCTCGACAATCGTATTCCACGGGAACACGCCCGCGAAGGCGAGCAGGTTGAACGCCAGCACGTTGATGAGCTGGCTTACGAGCGTGGAACCGTTGTTGCGGAGCCACAGGAAGCCCTTCTTGTCGCCGAACTTCTTCTCGGTCCATTTCCACCAGGCGTGGTAGGCCCACACGTCGAACATCTCGCAGATGGCGTAGGCGACCAGGCTTGCAAGCATCACACGCGGGGTGTTCGCGAATACGGTGCGGATGGGTTCGGCCATCGTGTCGCCGTCGGCGGGGATGTACAAGAACCAGCTCTGGGAAATCAGGATGAACGTGACGTTCGCGAGGATGCCAATCTTGACGCAGCGGCTGGCTTCTTTTTTGCCGAAGATCTCGCTCATGATGTCGGTCGCGAGGAAAGTCGAGGCGAAGATGACGTTGCCGAGCGTGGTGTCGAGCCCGAAGGCATGGACCAGGATGAGCACCTCGATGTTGGCGGCGATGGTGCAGATGACGGTCCAGGCGAATATACCCTGCTTGCCGAAGAAGCGGAAGAAGGCGACGAGACCGCCGAAGAAGGCGAAAATGGAGGCGATGAGGACAATTTCGTTCTGCATGGTTATTTCCTCCTGTCAATAGCGGTGAACAGGCGTGTCTTGGCGAGCGATTCGAATTCGGTGCCGGGCTTGCCGTAGTTGGCGAACGGGTAGAGCGAGATGCCCCCGCGCGGCATGAAGATACCTTCGACTTCAAGGTACTTGGGGTCGAGCAGCTTCACCAGGTCCTTCATGATGATATTTACGCAGTCCTCGTGAAAATCCCCGTGATTGCGGAACGAGAACAGGTACAGCTTGAGGGACTTGGATTCCACCAGGAACTGGTCCGGGATGTAGTTTATCTTGATTTCCGCGAAGTCGGGCTGGCCCGTCTTGGGGCACAGGCTCGTGAATTCCGGGCAGTTGAAAGTGACCATGTAGTCATTTCCGGGGTGTTTGTTCGGGAATTTCTCGAGTACTTCGGGGCTGTAGGTGGTCTTGTACTGGGTGGCGGTGTTGCCGAGCAGCGTGACGCCTTCGAGTTCAGCTTCTGAACGCATATAGGTCTCCTAGTTTTGGTTTATAGGCCGGCGGGTGCCGCCTAAGGTCAGGATGGAATCTCGAACTGACTGGTGCCAATTTTAGAAAAATGGGGCCCCATTGTAAAGATATTGACTTTACCCCCCGATTTTACTACATTTGGGGCACTTTGAGAATAGATATCGCACAGAAACTTACTGAACCCGAAGACCGCCGAGTGGTCTGGTCCCATGCCGACGCTCCGGAAATCTTCGACGAACTGCACCTCAAGGGCGATCTGGTAGCCGAGGTGCTGGTGAGCCCCGAAGGCCCCGGTAAGTGCCTCGTGACCGGTACTATCTCCGGAGTGCAAACTCTGACCTGCTCCCGGACATTGGATTTGTTCGACCGTCCCTTCTCGACCGAGATGGTGGCAGAGGTCGAGCGGACTTCTGTCGCAAAACAGGAACTGGACGAAGACGATGCAGAGGTTTTCGCCTATAAAATCCCCCAGGGGCAGGACTTCGTAGATGTATCCGAGTGCATCCGACAGCTGGTTATACTGCAAGAACCAGTCGCGCCCGTGAAAAATCCTGACGAAGATTTTATCTTTGTAACAAATAATCAACCTGACGAAGGCGAAAGCGAGCCGAAAAAGCCCCTGGACCCGCGTTGGGAAAAACTCAAGGCTCTTAAGAGCAAAATGGAAAATAGGAGTTAAAAATGGCAGTACCTAAAAGAAAAACCTCGACCGCCCGTCGTGACAAGCGCCGCACCCATTGGAAGATGGAAGTGCCCGCCATGGCTACCTGCGAACACTGCGGCGCCACCAAGCGTCCGCACCGCGTGTGCCCGGTTTGCGGCTACTACAACGGTGTTGAAGTCGTCAACATGAAGGATGCCGAAGCCTAAATCCTGAGATTGGTCGTTTTTAAGGAGATGTTTCATGGTTAAAGTAGCTCTGGACGCGTTGGGCGGCGATTTCGCCCCCGATGTGGTAGTTGAAGGCGCCGTAAACGCCGTCAAGAAAAATGCCGACCTGCATGTGGTCCTGTGCGGACCGGAGGCCGTGGTCAAGGCTAAGCTCGAATCGCTTGGCTATACCGGACACGGCATTTCCGTGGTCGATGCTCCGGATGCTGTTGCCATGGACGAACATCCCGTCGAGGTCCTGAAGAAGAAGCCCCACTCCGGCTTGGTGACTTGCGTCGCCTTGCAGAAGAAGGGCATGGTCGATGCCTCCGTGAGCGCCGGCAACTCCGGTGCCATGATGGCGAGCTGCCTCATGCTTCTGGGCCGTACGACCGACAAGTTCAGCCGTCCGCCTATCGGTTGCGTGATTCCTACCGCCGACCGTCCGATCATTTTGGTCGATGCCGGTGCGAACGTCGACGAACGCGCTTCGACGCTGGTCGATTTCGCCATTGCCGGTTCTGCCTTTGCCGAGACCTACTTCGGTTACGAAAAGCCGAAGGTCGGCCTCCTCAACATGGGTGAAGAAGAACACAAGGGCCCGGCCGTGCTCCAGGAAGCTCACCAGCTGCTCAAGGCTGCTCCGGTGAACTTCATCGGCAACATCGAAGGCGAAACGCTCATCGAGGGTGTCGCCGACGTGGTGGTGACCTCGGGCTATACGGGCAACGTTGTGTTGAAGATGCTCGAAGGCTTCTATGAACTGCACAAGAAGATGTTCGGCGTTATCGATACTCCCGAAGGTCGTCGTTTTGACGAGATGTGGGACTACCGCATGACGGGTGGAGCCCTGCTCCTCGGCCTCAACGGTACGGGCATCATCGCCCACGGCCGCTCCGACGCTCTCGCTATCGAGAAGGCTGTCGAGGTTGCTGCGAAGTATGCCGAGAAGGGTGTCTCGAAGAACATCAACGAACGCCTGCTCGCCATCAAGGACGAACCCACCGCTTAGCAGCGTCGCTGACAAAACTTTTGGAAAGGAGCCTGCCGTTTGGCGGGCTCTTTTCTGTTCTTTTTTATTATATTAATCATACACCTTTTTTAGGAGCGTGTTTATGCGCATAGCCATTGCTACATTGATTTCTGCGGCGGGACTTTTTGCTGCTGAAACCCCGTACGACCTGATCCGCCCGGTTTACCCGATGGAATGGAGCACTGCCGCCGTTGAAGAAGGCGGAACGGTCTATGACTTTGCCAATTTCACCGTAAACGAAAAGGATACGGTGGTCGGTACTCCGAAAACCGGTTCGAAGCCCGAGGATTTCGAGCCGAACGGCTACATCGCGGACACCTTGGACCAGGCCTTTATCGACGCCTTGAACTTGAAGGCTAGCGATATCCGCGTGAACCAGGCCGGTTATCTGACGAATGACCCCGAAAAGCAGTTCTACTACGTTTCGGATAATTGCGAATCGGCGACCTATTCTGTTGTTGACTTGGATGGGGAGGAGGTGGCTAAGGAAGGTAAGTTTACGGTTACTGGAGGTTACGCCACATCTATCAGGGTGGTGAAGGCTTACGCCAATTATGCTACTGATTCTCGTTATACAGTGAATGTGGAGACTCCTAGAACCAAGGTATGCGCGGGCAAACTTGCTGATATGGCTTCGCTCCCTACGGACAAGAGGCTCCGTATCAAGGTGGGCAAGGAATATTCCTCGACCTTTATCGTGAGCGACAAGGTCTATTCGATGGTGCGCGATGCGAACCTCAAGTTCTTTGGTGTGCAGCGCAGCGGTGATTCGGAGTCCTGGTTCCATGGCCCGAGCCATTTGAAGGATACAATCCCGGGCGGTTGGTACGATTGCGGCGACCTCCTGAAGATGGCCCCGACCATGGGCTATGCCTTCTTGATGCTTTCGGTACTTTCGGCGACGCACCCGGAACGTGACGAAGACCATTATGCCTTCAACCATAATGAAACAGTAAAGACCGACGGTATTCCGGACATGTTGCGCGAAGCGCGTCATGGCGCCGAATTCTACTTGCGCTCCTATGAGTATGCCAAGGGCGATATCAAGGACATGATTGTAAATATCGGTGATAGTAGAGATCATGAATATTGGAATCGCGCGGACAATATGGAATCTGTGACCCCGGCGCCCACAAGAGCGGTTTTGCACGGCATCGGGCCCGGCATGTCGGCCCAGGTTGCGGCTGGCCTTGCCCTGCTGAGCGTGCGCTATGCTGCATATGACTCGTCTTTTGCTGATAGCTGCCTTAAGGTTGCCGAGAAGTTGTACGGCTATGCCAAGGAGCATTTTGGTGAGCCGGAGTTTTGTGTTGATCTATATCCTTGCACTAATGGGGCCGATTATATTGATGTCCTTGCGATGGCGGCTATCACCCTCCATTATGCGACCTACGGAAAGACGAAGAAGATGGATTACTTTAACGATGCCGCCATGGATAAGAATATTAACGACAATATAAGTGCCCAGTATGATTTTGAGCATTTCCCTGCGGGTTGGCTAGGCAAATCGAGTGGCTTTTTGGCGGGTGGCTGGCCTTCGGATTATGACAATCGTTATGCGATAACTCTATATGCCTTCTACAAGTTGCTTTTGGCCGATAAGGCCACGGCTGAAAAATTTGGCATTTCTGATTCCCTCCGTTTGGATTATACGGAGAGGGTGGTTTATACGCTAGCTAGGGGGGCTGCAGATGGCCTTATGGGGACTGATGGAAATAATTCAATAGCTATTCCCAGAAATAGTTTGACCTATCCGACTCCGTGGTATGTCACGATTAGTTTTTCTTGGGCCCCGAACCTTTATGATTCTGGCAATATTCTCAATATGCTTGTCTATGCAGAAATTGCAAAAGACATTGAAGCCAAGAAAACCTTCGATAAGTCGGTTGCATGGAAACATGCAGAAGTTCGTCAGCTTGCTATAAACAAGGTGAACTATATTCTGGGCATAAACCAGTGGGATATTTGCTTTATGGTGGGTGTAGGCGACAAGAACGAATCGCATGTTCATCATAGCACGGCCAACCCGGAATTCTGGAATGGGTATGACAGGGAAACGATGACGGCTCTCCCCGCGACTTACAGCTACAGGCCGCCGGTCGGCGCACTCATGGGAGGCTCGTTAAATGATACCTTGCTGTCGGATGTAAATATGTTTACGTCGACAGAGACGGCCATAGCTGGCAACGCCTCGTTCCTTGCGGTGAACGTACTTCTTGCTGCCGACCACCAGGCTGTTTCGCCTAAAGATACCACCAAGAAAGATTCCACCAAGACGGACAAGACCGATACGACGAAGGTTGATTCCACTAAAAAGGAAGGCATCGCCGTTGCACCGGCAAGTGAATCCTTCCGTCTCGACATTGCCCACCATGGGAATATCCTGGATGTGAACTACGTTTTGCCGCAGGCGGGCGACGTCAGGATTTCCCTTGTCTCGATAAAGGGAACATCCGTGAAGCAGTTTAAGGGAAGGCTCGGAGCTGGAGGCCATAGCTTGCAATGGGATGTCGCCCAGATTCCTGCCGGAACCTATCTCGTGGCGGTCCGTACGGGGAGTTCCCTCGATTATAGGGTCGTAAAAATAGGCCTGTAATCGGGTTTTATTACAAAAATATTCATAAAATCTTATATTTCAGTTTTGCCGCCCGGTTTTATTGCCGGACGGTTTTACGTATCCTGTATTTTCTAAATTGTAGCGCGAAACAATAAAAATGCGGTCTAGCCGCAGAGGTTTATGATGTCTAAGACGATTTTGCTTTTCCCTGGCCAGGGCGCCCAGTACGTAGGCATGGGCCAGACTCTCGCTTCTACTTTTGAACCGGCCAAGAAGATTATGATGCAGGCCGACGAGATCCTCGGCTTCTCGCTCTCGAAGCTCATGGCCGAAGGTCCGGAAGATGTTTTGAAGAGCACCGACAACACCCAGCCGGCCCTCTTTACCGTGTCTGCCATGGTGATGGAACTTTTGAAGTCCGAAGGTTTCGCGTTCGACTACGTGGCCGGGCATTCCCTCGGCGAATACTCCGCCATCTACGCCGCCGGCGGTTTCAGCTTTGAAGAGGGCCTGCGCCTGGTGCGTACCCGCGGTGAACTCATGGCGTCTGCCGGTTCCAAGAACCCCGGTGCGATGGCCGCCATCATGGGTCAGGACGAAGCCAAGATTCTCGGTGGTGTCCGGCGCCGTCGCCGGCGTGAACAAGCTCGTGGAAAACTGCGGTGCCGCCGGTATCAAGGCCATCCCGCTCGCCGTCTCCGGCGCCTTCCACAGCCCGCTGATGCAGTTCGCCCAGGCCGGCCTCGCCGAAGCGATTGCCAAGACGAAGTTTAACGATGTCGAAAAGCCCGTGATTGCCAACGTGATTGCCGAACCGGTCACGAAGGGTAACGAAATTGCCGACCTGCTGGTGCGCCAACTGGTGTCTCCGGTCCGCTGGAACGACTGCATGAACAAGGCCATGTCCCTGGGTGTCACGCAGGGCGTGGAAGTCGGCTCGGGCAAGGTGCTCATGGGCCTGATGCGCAAGATCAGCCGCGACGTGAAGGTCACTCCGGTGGAAACGATTGAAGCGTTCCAGGCACTGAAGGGGTAATGAGCAGTGAGCGATGAGGTCGCTTCGCTCTGAGCTAAAGTAAGGCGCCGGAGGCGCGATTATAAAAAGCTCAAAGGGGCGTAGCCCCGACCTCATACCTCAAAGTGCGAAGCACGACCTCAAAGCTATTAACAACCAACCACAGGAACTATTATGGGTAAACTTACAGGTAAAAAGGCTATTGTCACCGGCGCATCCCGCGGTATTGGTCTCGCTATCGCGACCAAGCTTGCTAGCGAGGGCGCAGACGTCGCTATCCTCTCGACCTCGGTCAAGGAAGAACTGGCGGCCAAACTTTCCGCCGAACTTGGGGTGCAGGTCAAGAGCTACGCATGCAACGTGGCCGACTCCGAGACGGTGCAGACCGTTTTCAAGCAAATTATTGCCGATATGGGCACAGTCGATATCCTGGTCAACAACGCCGGTATTACCCGCGATGGCCTCCTGATGCGCATGAAGGACGAAGACTTCGACGCCGTCATCGCCACGAACCTGCGTTCCGTGTTCCTGTGCACCCGTGCCGTCGCCCGCACCATGATGGGCAAGCGCTCCGGCCGCATTGTGAACATCTCGAGCATCAACGCCCTGCACGGCCAGGCTGGCCAGGCCAACTATGCTGCCGCCAAGGCGGGCATCATCGGTATGACCAAGTCTAACGCCATGGAATTCTCTTCTCGCGGTATTACGGTGAACGCCATTGCCCCCGGATTCATCGGGACGGACATGACCGCCGCCATGGACGACGCCACCAAGGAAAAATATGCCGCACAAATTCCCCTCGGACGTATCGGAAAACCCGAAGATGTGGCCAATGCGGTCGCTTTTTTGGCCTCTGACGACGCCTGCTACATCACCGGCCAGATTCTGGGCGTGGATGGGGGGTTGAACGCCTAGGCGTTTTTTACTAAATTTGAACTCAAACAATTCCAAATGGAGTAAACAATGACACAAGAAGAAATTTTCAAGAAGATTACCGACGTCATCGTCGCCAAGCTCGAAGTCAAGGCCGAAGACGTGAAGATGGAATCCGAATTCGGCAATGACCTGGGTGCGGACTCTCTCGATCGCGTTGAACTGGTCATGGCTCTTGAAGACGAGTTCGAAGTCGAAATCCTCGATTCCGATGCCGAAAAGTTCCAGAAGGTCGCCGACGTGGTCGCCTTCATCGAATCCAAGAAGGCTTAATTCGGTTCTCATCGGACAAGCAACTGGACAGGGCGGCCCGGACAAGGGTTGCCCTTTTCTTTTTGAGCGATGAGGCCGCTCGTAAACTCGCTTTGAGGTCGCTTCGCTTTGGGGTTTGTAGATATCCTCTTACCTCAGAGGCGCGTAGCGCCGACCTCATAGCTCACAGCTATATTATACATGGAAAAGAATACTCTCCTCCACAAAATGCTAAAGCTCTGGTTTCGCCAGAAGTCCGGTGACGGGCTTGAGGCGAAGCTCGGGTACCGGTTCCGCGATCCGGAACTGCTGGCCCACGCCCTGGTACACCGGTCCTTCCTTTCCGGGAAGGATATGCCCTACACGAACAACAACGAGCGCCTGGAGTTCCTGGGGGATTCCGTGCTCAACATGCTCACGACCGAGTACCTGTACAGGACGTTCCCCGACGATCCGGAGGGCGACCTTTCCAAGCGCAAGAGCTCCATTGTATCGGGCCATGCTTGCGCCCAGTCCTCGAAGGAATGGGACTTGAGCGAGTACATCAAGATGGGCAAGGCCGAAGCCAAGATGGGCGGTCGGGGCAAGGAAAGTATCCTGGCCGATGCCTACGAAGCGGTGCTCGGGGCGGTCTACCTGGATGGCGGGCTCGAAGAGGTCCGGGCTATCTTGAACCGCTTCCACTTCCCGCGGGTCCAGGAAATCATCGTGGCCGACGACTTCGTGAATTTCAAGAGCGAACTGCTGGAGTACACGCAGGGCACCAAGCTGCACACGTCGCCGGAATACGAGATTGTGGGCGAGGAAGGTCCGGAACACCAGAAGGTGTTTACCGCCGAAGTCCGCGTGAACGGGAAGGTCTACGGTCGCGGTTCGGGCCCGAACAAGAAGCGGGCCGAACAAGAGGCGGCGCGCGTCTCGCTCGAGATGCT
>CACXKY010000031.1 GCA_902768325.1 Fibrobacter succinogenes | reverse complement strand
CCGAGATTCGCGGATTTCAACCTGATTGTCGATTGTATGCTCGGGAACGGAGCGCACGGCGAACTGCGGGAACTCTTTGCGGCCGCGGTGCGCGACATCGGCACCGCAGGCGTCCCGGTTGTCGCGGCCGACGCCCCTACCGGTTACGACTCCCAGGCGCACGGGCGTCGGGAACCCTGCACACACGCGCTTGAAACCCTGATGTTCGGGTTCCCGCGGCTGGATGCGTACATCCGGGAAGGCGGCGAAGTTTTCGGGAAGCCCTCCGTTGCGGCCCTTCCCTATCCCGATACGCTTACCCGCAATTACGATACCAAGCTTTATCTCGCCACCGATGCGCTCATACCGCAAATGTTGCCCGAGCGCGACGACTGGGGCGACAAGAGAAAGCAAGGCTGCGCGATGATTGTCGCAGGCTCCGGCGATATGCCGGGAGCCGCCGCACTCTGCACTGGAGCCGCCCTCCGCAGCGGTGCCGGCCTCGTGACACTCGCAAGCCCGGACGCCATCATGCCCGTACTGCAAGCGAAACTCTCTGAACCCGTCTTCTGCAACCTGCAAGACATGGCGGGCCAAGACGGAGACTCGGTCGATGACCGCGCCACAGCCCTCGCGCCGGCACACATTCCGCAAATTCTCGAGAAAGCGAAACACAACCAGGCGTTCGCCATCGGGCCGGGCATTTCTAGCAGCGACTGCACGCGCGATGCTGTTATCGAGTTGCTCCCGCAAATCCAGTGTCCGATGGTCATCGATGCCGATGCGCTGAACGCCATCGCCACGCTAAACAAGACCGTTGCAAGCCCCACTTCGGGCGCGGCATCCTTCCTGGGCGGAATCGCCAACACCGCGATTCTCACGCCGCACCGTCGGGAATTCGAAAGGATTTTCGGCGCCCTTCCGGCGAGCGACATTGACATTCCCGCCCTGTTGCGCGACATCGCCCACCACACGAAAAAAATTATCCTCCTGAAGGGCGCGCCGACTTTCGTCGCCATTCCCGACGGCCGCGTATTCGTGATTCCCGCACATAACTCTGGACTCGCCAAAGGCGGTTCCGGCGACATCCTCACCGGAATCATCGTCGCCTTGCTCGCCCAAGGACTCGCCGCCCCCGAAGCCGCCGTGCTCGGAGCCCTGCTGCACCAGAAAGCAGGCCTCCTCGCCCGCAAAAAAATCGGGGCATTCGGCATGCTCCCCAGCGATGTCATCGAGATGCTTCCGCAAACATTCAGTTAACAGTCGCTTTCCACAAAGAAACACCCGCAAGAATAATCCTGCGGGTGTCGCTTTTTTGGAGGAGGAAAGTTTAACGAACTTCTACGATGCGGCTCTCAGAGCCGACCTGTACAATGTACCGGCCCGCACTAGGCACCACCGCCACGAATTTTTCGCCTACGGCCTTGCGGCAGAGTAGGCGCCCCTGCATGTCGAACAGGGCGACCGGAGTGGATTCCACACTCACAACACTCAGTTCGCGGCCCGACACGGAGAGGTTCCAGCGTGATGCGTCAGCGAAAAACAATCCCATAACACCTTCGCTACTACTGGAATTTTCAATACCCTTCTCGCTAGAGCTTTCCGCTACAACGGAGACGCTTGAACTGGACAGCATGGCACTAGAGCTCGATGCAACACTGCTGCTGGATTTTGCACTACTCGAGCTGGACCCTCCGCCAAGTTCCGAGCCCTTGCTACTGCTGGAATTCACACTACTTGAACTTGTCGGCGTCACCGTGGAATTGCTATTTGGATCACCCAGCGTTGCGCCCGCATAAAGTTTGATGGAATCGCGAAGCGCATAAGCCTTTTCCTTCGTACCCACGTCGGTCATGCCCATGGAATAGCCCGGCGTAAACGCAGTTCCCGTCCCCGCCTGCTTCGTCTTCACGTTTTCTTCGTAGTTGTCAATCATTTGCGCGGCAGTAATCGAGCCCTCGTCCGTATAAAGGTCCAAGTCCTTCTTTACGCCAATAAACACGTTTTTCTCGATGCGGATATCCGCCTCAATTGCAGCACGCACGCAGTGACTCGCGTCTTTACTATCGAAAAGGTTATTTGCCACATGCACCTTGCCATAGCGCACACGCGGCATACGTTCCTTGACACCGTCCGCCCACCAAGAATGATGAATGGTCACATTCAGATGTCCACGGTCCGTTGTTTTCTTCTTGTCATTACCAATGAGATTGCTGAACTGATGCCCCGTCGAGGCGGAAGTGTAGCTAAACTTCGCCCAAGAAATCGTGATATAGTCCGATGCATTGGTAATATCCAGGTTGCCGTCGTGACCATCGTAAATATCCACATGGTCAATCCACACGTTCTTAGATTCGTGATTCACCTGAAGGCAATCCTCGTCATCGTCGTCGTGAGCCCCCGCGCCCTTGAATACCAAGTTGCGGATGATGACGTTCTTCGAGCCGCTCAGCTTCATAGCGCTACCCGAACTCGGCTGCGCGATAACAGCTCCCTGGTAACCGTAAATAGTCACGTTATTCCCGACAACCACAGGCCCCATGTACGTACCGGGTTTTACATAGATAATCTTGTTGCCCGCCTTGGCATAGGTTTTGAGGTCACTCGCATTATCCACCGTGACTTCGGAATAACCCGCGCCACCGGTAGTGCCACCGTTCTGCGTCGCAAATCCCACCATCGGGAAATCCGGTGAAACAACCGCGAAAGACGAAGTAACGAAAGTTGCTACAAGCGCAGCGCCTGTAACGAAAAACCTCGACCATCCTGTCAGAGTTTTTTCCATAACATCCCATGTCGTTTTTGAGAGCATTTTAGTACGTTCTCAAATTTCTTCTCAAAATTACAATAAATAAAGAGAAAAGTCAATAGGGATTATAAAAAAAGCCTTTACAAACTCAAATAGTAACTGGCTCAAACAAAAAACTGGCAAAAACACGAAGTTTTTACCAGTTTCAAAATGTTCTCAAAAATATTTTTACAATTTATACCATCTCGGCCACGAGCTTGTCCATCGCGGCTTCGGATTCAGCGCTAAGCGTCGACTTCACCGTCACCACGGTTTCGGCGAGCGTCACGTTCTTGAGCGTGGCGAGGATTTCGGTCATCTTTTTGGCGGCCATCGGGGCCCAGGTTCCGTTCTCGACAACACCCACCTTGCGGTTAGAATAGTTCTTTGCCTTCAGGTGATTCAAGAAGTCTTCCATGACCGGGAAAAGGCCCGCGTCATACGTGGGAGCGGCCACCACCATGCGGTCGTAACGGAAAGCGTCTTCGATGACTTCGGCCATGTCGCTGCGGGCAAGGTCAGAAACCACGACCTTCTCGACACCGGCGGCTTTGAGTTTTTCGCCGAGTAATTCCGCGGCCTTCTTGGTTCCACCGTAGATCGAAGCGAATGCCACAAGCACGCCCTTGTCTTCGGGAGCGTAGCTGCTCCAGGTGTTGTACTTGTCGATGTAGTAACCGAGATTTTCGGTGAGCACGGGGCCATGCAGCGGGCAAATCGTCTTGATGTCGAGCGCGGCAGCCTTCTTGAGCACCGCCTGCACCTGGTTGCCGTACTTGCCCACGATATTGAAGTAATAGCGACGGGCCTCGCATGCCCAGTCATCCGGGTCGGCATCGTACACGCCGAACTTACCGAACGCATCGGCCGCAAACAGCACCTTCTCGCTCTGTTCGTAACTGAACAGGACTTCGGGCCAGTGCACCATCGGGGCACCGATGAACTGCAAGGTGTGCGCACCGAGCGAAAGCGTATCGCCTTCCTTCACGGTCTGCTTCTTGACCGATTCAGGGAGAGCCATGAACTGCGGCAGGAGCGCAAAAGCCTTCGCGGAGGCTACAAGAGTCACCTCCGGATACTTCGCAACAAAATCCGCAATGCCGCCGGCATGGTCCGGTTCCAGGTGGTGAATCACCAGGTAGTCCGGCTTGCGGCCAGCGAGAGCGGCTTCCAGATTGGCAAGCCATTCATTCACCTTGTGCGCATCGACCGTATCCGTCACGGCAATCTTTTCGTCCACAATCACGTACGAATTGTAGGCCATGCCCTCGGGCACCACGTACTGGCCTTCAAACAAATCGATGTCACGATCATCGACACCGATGTACTTGATATTTTCGCTAAAGTTCTTCATATAGACTCCTAAAAATTTCGCTAAGAATTTAACAATTTATCGAGCGGAGTTTCCTAATCTTCCAAGAAATACTGCACGTTCGTCACGACGCGTACTTTCTTGATGAAATTTTGACAGCATATCAAGCTCATTTTTTTAAAGTCAATATACAAAATTCTATACTTTGCCAAGTAAAAAAGGAAAACAAGATGATTTGTCCTAAATGCGGCAGAAAATACGAAGACGACATGCCCCAGTGCCTGTGGTGTGACGCCCCCAACCCGAAAATGAAAAAGCAGCCGGAACCCAAGCCTGCTCTGGAACCAACAAAAGAATTTGAATTGGAACCTGTTCAAAAAATTCCCGCCGATTCGAGAACATTCACAGGTCCAGATGACGAGTGTCCGGAATTCTCTGAAACGACAGAACCCGAAGATGACGGCAAGCCCCGCAAGGGAACGCTTATTTTCTGGATGAGCATCATTCTAGGAGAAGCGGGCGTACACTGCTTTATGAGCGGGAGAACCTTGCGCGGATGGTTGTACCTCATTTTTGGCGGATTTGCATTCGGCTTTTGGGCGGGAGCTTTAAGTCCCTTCGAAATATATTTCCCGGTTGCAGTACACTTCATCATGTACTTTACGTCCATTGCAGTCAACGTACTCACCTGTATTGACGCATGGAAAATCGCACACGGAAAATACACGAATACCAAAAAAGGCTTCAATTACACTGGTGCCAAGTGGATGACGGTCATCACCATTTTGAGCATCGTCTTCAGTGCAGCTTACACATCAATTAGCTTTGTCGGACATGCCAAATCCGGATTCCTGAACATCGAATCCTACAACAAGGACTTGAGAGAAAAAAGCATCAAGCAAACAAGCAAAAGTGATAGCGAAAGCATCGCCGCCGTCATCGAAATTTATATGCTAAAGCAGGAACAATTCTTTAAATCGGAGAATAAACTCGGCCGCTTTAAAGAAATTGGCTTTGCAGATACGACGGCTTCCATGTATTTCCAGATACAGGACCTAGGCGCAGGTATTGGCGTCACATACAAAAGCATGTTTGGTTGTTCCAGGAATTCAACGTGGCTTTACACGACTTCCATTCAAGACGGCAAGCTCACTTGGTACACCTCTGCTCCCCAAGACGAAAACTGCAAGGAAGCATTCCCAAAGCTTTACATCTTGACTCCGAATTCTGAATGCGTCAACCAGGAATAACGGGTTAAATTTCTACATTCAAAACATGCCCAAGACTTTACTATTGCTTGATTCCTACGCGCTTGCGTTCCGCATGTTCTACGCCTATTCGCAGAACCCGCTCAAGAACAGCCAGGGCGAAGACGTGTCGATGATGCACGGCTACTGGGGTGCGGTGCTCCGCATCTTGGCTAAGCACAAGCCCACGCATTTTGCGATTGCGCGCGACGTGGCACATACGAAGACTTTCAGGCACGAACTTTATCCGGACTACAAGGCGAATCGCGGGCCTATGCCCGAAGAGATGGCGGCGCAGATGCCGCTGCTGGGCGAAAGCCTCGAGGCCAGCGGAATCCCCCTGCTTTCAGAACCGGGCTACGAGGCGGACGACGTGATGGCGTCTACCGCGGTGGCCGCGGTCGAGGCTGGATTCGACAGTGTCGTGATTCTCAGTAAAGACAAGGACATGTCGCAGATCGTGACAGATAAGATTCACCTTTTCCATTTGACGAAGGGCGCCGACGGCATAGATTTCGGCCCCGAGCAGGTATTGGAAAAGTACGGGCTCCCGCCGGAAAAGATTCGCGATTATCTCGCCCTCATGGGTGACGCAAGCGACAACGTACCCGGCGTACCAAAGGTAGGCCCGAAGACGGCCATCCAGCTGCTGAACGATTATGGCGACATGGACAACCTGTACGCAAACCTCGACAAGATTACCAAGAAGGGATTGCACGACAACCTCGCGAACAACCGCGAGAAGGCCTTCTTGAGCCGCGAGCTCGTGACGCTCCAGACCAAGCGCGCGTTCAACGGGAACCTGGACGCCCTCGAATACAACGGCCTGCACGTGGATACGCTCGCGCAGATGTTCAAGGACCACGAAATCAACAGCCTGTTGCGCCTGCTCGAGAAGGTCCCGAGCAAAACGGGATTCGTGCGTGACGGCGAAGGTGCGGAAGGCAACGAAACCGGAGACGGCGAAATCGTTGTCGCAAGTTTCCCCGCAGAAGATTTGCCCACGTACGTCCGCGTGGATACCGATGAAATTTTCGAGCAGATGAAAGCCGAATTTGCAGCTGCAAGCACCGTGGGTATCGACACCGAAACAGACGGGCTCGACCCGATGCAATGCAACATCGTGGGCCTTTGTCTTTCGGCAGACCCGGCGAAGGGTTATTATATCCCGCTTGCACACACTGACGAAATCGGATTCCCGCTTCCTGCAACAAAGGGCGGCAACTTCGACTTCAACAAGGTTGCAAACTGGTTCAAGGAATTCATCGCAGATACGACCCCGATGGAAACCTCCGGGAAACCGCGCGGACTCGTTTTCCACAATGCGAAATTCGATTTACACGTTCTCGCCCGCGCGTTCAAGATTCCGCAGGCCGACATCGACAACGCGAACATCATCGACACGCTCATTGCCGCCTGGATGCTTTCGCCGGGACAATCCGGACTCGGGCTCGACAACCAGGTGATGCAGCGCCTGCAGCACGAGATGATTCCCATCGAGAATCTCATCGGACGCGGCAAGAACCAGATTACGTTCAACCGCGCGCCCATCAAGGATGCCACAGAATACGGCGCCGAAGATGCCGTCTATACGCTGCGTCTGTGGGAGCCGCTCAAAAAAGAACTCGAAAAGCTCGATTACGTGAAGTACTTCTTCGCGCAAGAGATGCCTCTCTTGAAGGTTTTGTACCAAATGGAAACGGTCGGCGTCGCGATCGACGTACCCGCCCTCAAGACGCTGGAACAGGAGTTACAGCACCGCATCGAAAAACTCGAGAAAGAAATCTGCGACATGGCTGGAGTCGAGTTCAACATCGGCTCTCCCAAGCAGTTGGGCGAAGTCCTTTTCGACACGCTCGGCCTCCCCGAAATCAAGAAGAGAAGCACCGACGCCGTCGTCCTCGAGGAACTTTCGTTCCGCGCGCCGCACCCGATTGTATTTTCCGTCATCGAATACCGCGAACTCAAGAAGATGCAGAGCACCTATATCTCGGTGTTGCCGACCCTTCTGAATCCGGACACGCGTCGCATCCACACAAGCTTTATCCAGTGGGGTACCGCGACAGGGCGCCTTTCTAGTCGCGATCCGAACCTGCAGAACATCCCCGTGCGTAGCGACCTCGGTAAAAAGATTCGCGCCGCATTCATCCCGCAAGGCAAAGACAACGTGATTCTCGCGGTAGACTACTCGCAGATTGAACTCAGGATGTTGGCGCACCTGAGTGGCGACGCCGCCCTCATCGAAAGTTACAAGGAAGGAATCGACATTCACGCCCGCACCGCCGCCGCGATTTACGGCGTGGGCCTGGACGCCGTCACGAGCGACATGAGACGTGACGCCAAGGTGGTGAACTTCGGCGTGCTCTACGGCATGACGGCCTTCCGCCTCGCCCGCGATCTGAAAATCCCGATGTCGCAGGCAAGGGACTTCATTACAGGCTACTTCGACATGTACCAGGGCGTCCAGCAGTTTATCGAAGACACCAAGGCAGCCGCCCACCGCGACGGCTACGTGGAAACGCTCTCGGGACGCCGCCGTTACATTGCTGGCATCGACAGCAGTGACCGCATGGAATCGCAAATGGCCGAACGCATGGCCGTGAACACGCCGGTACAGGGCTCCGCCGCCGACCTCATCAAGATTGCGATGATTCGCATCCAGAAGCGGATCAACGAGGAAAAACTCCCGCTCAAGATGATGCTGCAGGTACACGACGAACTCGTTTTCGAATGCCCCCGTGACCAGGTGGAAGCGATGGCCCAAATGGTGAAATCCGAGATGGAAGGCGCCATGGAACTGAAGGTTCCGCTGGTGGCGAGCGTCGGCTTCGGCGAAAACTGGCTCGAAGCGCATTAAGGATTGTTATGAAACGCGCAGACAAGATTCGATTCATTGGAGAAAAGCTGGACGAACTTTTCCCGAATCCGCCGATCCCGCTGGACTATAGCAGCGCCTACACGATGTTGGTCGCGGTCGTACTCAGCGCGCAGTGCACCGACATCCGCGTAAACCAGGTAACGAAAGTCCTTTTCAAGGCCGCCAAGACCCCGGCCGCCATGGTCAAGCTCGGCATCGACCGCATCGCCGAAATCATCAAGCCGTGCGGTTTCTTCAACACGAAGAGCGTCAACATCTACAACCTTTCCAAGGAACTCGTCGAAAAGTTCGGCGGCAAAGTCCCGCAAACCTTCGAAGAACTCGAAAGCCTTCCCGGCGTAGGCCACAAGACGGCAAGCGTCGTAATGAGCCACATCTTCAAGATTCCCGCCTTCCCTGTCGATACGCACATCCACAGGCTTGCGATGCGCTGGGGGTTATCTGACGGCAGTTCCGTAGAACAGACGGAAAAAGACCTCAAAAAGGTCTTCCCCGAAAGTGAATGGGAAAAACGCCACTTGCAAATCATCTACTTCGGACGCACTTACTGCAAGGCCCGTGGCCACAAGCCCGAAGAATGCCCGATTTGCAGCGTTGTCGGCTAATTAACCTTTGAGCAAATCCTCAAAGTATACAATCGTTTTTTCAAGGCCCTGGCGCAAGGGAATCGTCGGTTCCCAATCAAGGGCTTTCTTTGCCAAATCTATATTCGGGCGGCGCATTTTCGGGTCATCACCAGGAAGCGGCTTATAAACGATCTTGCTCTTGGAGCCCGTCAATTCAAGCACTTCCTTCGCGAGTTCAAGCATCGTAAATTCACCGGGGTTTCCGATGTTCACGGGGCCGATAATCTTGTCCTGATTCATCATGCGCACGAAACCTTCGATGAGATCGTCCACATAGCAGAAACTACGCGTCTGGCTGCCGTCACCGTAAATCGTGATATCTTCGCCTTTAAGCGCCTGTACAATGAAGTTGCTTACCACGCGGCCATCGTTCATAAGCATGCGCGGGCCATAGGTATTGAAAATACGCACAATGCGGATATCCACATTATTCTGCCTGTGGTAATCCATAAAGAGCGTTTCGGCAACGCGCTTGCCTTCGTCATAGCAGCTGCGGATGCCAATCGGGTTCACGTTTCCCCAATAATCTTCTGTCTGCGGGTGTACCGCCGGATCGCCGTAGACTTCACTCGTAGAAGCCTGCAAAATCCTGGCCTTCACACGTTTCGCCATGCCGAGCATGTTGATCGCGCCCATCACGCTCGTCTTGATCGTCTTTACCGGATTGAACTGGTAATGGATAGGGCTTGCGGGGCATGCCAAGTTAAAGATGCGGTCCACTTCCAGCAAAATCGGTTCCGTCACGTCGTGGCGGATAAGCTCGAAGCTACGGTTGTCACGCAAGTGCGCGACATTCGCCATGCGGCCCGTAAAGTAGTTGTCAAGGCAAATCACCTCGTGACCGTCGTTCAACAGACGCTCGCACAAGTGACTTCCCAGGAACCCCGCACCACCAGTAACTAAGCAACGCATAAAGACCTCTCTTTAAAAATTATTCGTCGGAGTCTTTTTCCAGTTCGGCAGCGCCGTTCCCGCGGAGCGCCACGAGTCGAACGCCATTCAAAGTCAAATAAGGGTCGTAGGTATCGATGACATTGCTATGTCCCATAACCATACGGCCCCAGCCACCCGTCGCAAAAACGGGGACCTTCTTCTTGCCCATCTCGGCCTTAATCTTTTCGACAAGCGTCTCGAGTTCCGCCATAAAGCCGTACAAAAGGCCCGCGCGGATAGCGTCGTCGGTATTGTTCGCAATCACGTGATTCGGCCACTCGATGCTCACCGGCATCAAGCGCGCCGCCTTCTCGGTCAAAACATCCAGGCTGGCACTAATTCCGGGGATAATGATACCGCCCGCAAACCCGCCATCTTTCATCACGTCAAAAGTCGTCGCCGTACCCATGTCCACCACGATGGCGTCCTTGTAACCGCGGTCGCGTAGCGCAATCACGTTGCAAAGACGGTCGGAACCGAGTGTCGCCGGGTTCGGGTAGGCAATCGGGCAGTCCAAGCAGTTCTTGGAACTCACCACCTGTACCGGGCGCTTGAGCAAAGTCTGCAAGGCCTTGATCCACGGGCGTTCAAGAGCCGGCACCACCGTAGAGAGCCCCACATGCGTAATCGCCGAAGGCTTGATTTCGGAAAAACGCACGAGGCCGCCGATGCGGTTCATCACCTCGTCGCTTGTGGTTTCTTTACGGGTAGTGAGCCTCCAGTGGTCCACCACCTTATCGCCCTTAAAAATACCGAGAACGGTATGGGAGTTGCCCACATCGACAACAAAACTAAAAGGTTCATTCTTGCCGCGGGTCTTAGGCGCGGTCTTATCCAATTTCTTTTTCATCTGCAAATCACTATTTGCTTTATAAAATAGCAATTTAGGGACATCCAGGATTGCTATATATGCTTCCATGGCTAATTTAGGCTATACATTCCTGCTTATACTGACGGCCGCAATCTGGGGGTCCGGCTTTGTCGCCCAAATCGAAGGGAACGCATTCGGGCCATTTGCATTCTCGTGCATCCGTTGCTTTATCGCCGCAGGATTCCTAGCCTTAGTCTTCAAGACGCTCGATGCGTTCGGCAAAAGCCCGCGCAAGCCTCGCAACCGCAAAGAAGCTCTACTGCACAGGAAAGCCGGATTCTTTTGCGGACTCGCTCTCTGCACCGCGATGAACTTGCAGCAACTCGGGATGTTCCTCGGCACCCCCGCCGGGAAATCCGGATTCCTCACCGCCTGCTACATCGTACTCGTTCCCGTCGTGAGCCTATTCCTAGGTAAGCGAACCTCCTTGAAAACCTGGATTTGTATCGCCATTACGACCGCAGGGCTTTACCTGCTCTGTGTCAAGGACGATTTTTCTATCGAACTATCGGACAGCGTTTCGCTCCTATGCGCGCTAGCCTTTTCATTCCACATCCTCGTCATCGACAAGTTCGTCAATCACGTGGACCCCATTCGAGTCTCAGCCATCCAGTTCCTGACCATCGGCGTCTTGACTGCCCCGCTGATGATTGTTTTCGACCTGAAATTCCCGGCAATGGACATGAGCACCGTCATGGCAGCATTTGGCAATCCGCATGCCATCGCGGGCCTTGCGTTTGCCGCCCTATGTTCCAGCGGTATCGCCTACACGTTGCAGATTGTCGCACAAGACAAAATCAACCCCACCATCGCCTCGCTCACGATGAGCCTGGAATCGGTATTCGCCGTCCTTGCAGGCTGGGCCATTCTGGGGGAACAGCTTTCAGCCCGCGAGATTTGCGGTTGTGTCATTATGATGGTCGCCATCGTGATGGCGCAAATTAAGATTTCGCCTTCTTCTTAATAAGCAAAGCGCCACCGACAATCAGCGCAAGGCCTATGGCGAGCGAAAGTATCGCGCTCCTCGTGAAGCCCGCCACGATATAGCAGACAAAACTTACACAAGCCACCGAAAGCGCGTAGGGCAACTGCGTATTCACGTGGTTCACATGGTTACAGTCCGCACCGGCGCTCGCCATAATCGTCGTATCGGAAATCGGGGATATATGGTCGCCACAGACGGCACCCGCCATACACGCCGAAATCGAAATAATCATCAAGTTCGGATCGACACTCGAGAAAGCCGCCACCACAATCGGGATCAAGATGCCGAACGTTCCCCACGAGGTTCCCGTCGAGAAGGCAAGCCCCACACCGACAAGGAAGATAATCGCCGGCATCAAGTTCATGAGTCCAGCGGCGCTCCCCGAAATAAGCCCAGCCACAAAATCCTTTGCGCCAAGCGTATCGGTAACGCCCTTCAAACTCCAGGCAAGCACAAGAATCAAAATCGCCGGAACCATCGCCTTGAAGCCTTCGGGCAAGCATTCCAGGCATTTACCCAATTTCAAGACGCGACGTCCCAAGTACCAAATCACCGTCACGACAAACGCACCAAAGCTGCCGATGACAAGGCCAACCGAAGCATCGCTCGCACCGAACGCATCGACAAATCCCTTATGCGCTTCGCCGCTCGAGAAGAACCCTCCCGTATAAATCAATCCGGTCACCGAGAAGGCAATCAATACGGCTATCGGGAAAATCAGGTCTGCGACCGTTCCGCGGGAATCTTCGCGCTTCAAGGACTGCGTCTGCGCCTCCAGCTTTTCGGCCGCCGTCTCGTACTTTTTCATCGGGCCAAAATCCACCTTCAAAAGGATTATCGTAAAGAGGGCCGCAATGGTCAGCAACGCGTAAAAATTATAGGGAATCGACTTCACGAACAGCCCCAGACCATCTTCGCCTTCGACAAAGCCGGTCACTGCCGCCGCCCACGAACTGATGGGCGCGATAATGCATATCGGAGCCGCCGTGGCATCGATCAAGTACGCCAGCTTTTCGTGGCTGAGCTTAAATTTATCTGTAACAGGGCGCATCACGGAGCCCACCGTGAGACAGTTGAAATAGTCGTCCACAAAGATCAAGATGCCCAAAATAACTGTCGCCAGCTGAGCGCCGACTTTGGACTTGATGTGCTGTTTTGCCCACTCCCCGAAGGCGGCTGCCCCTCCGGACTTGTTCATCAAGGCAACCATCGTTCCCAAAATGACAAGGAAAAAGAGGATGCCCACATTCCACGGGTCCGATACCTGCTTGACCATGCCATCCTTGAATACGGCGTCCAAGAAATGCGGGAAGTTTCCTTCGCTAATAAACAGCCCGCCCATCAAAACGCCAACGAACAGAGACGAATAAGCCTCCTTCGTTATGAGGGCGAGGACAATGGCCACCACAGAGGGCACCAAGGCCCAGAACGTTCCATGAAAATAGGATACAACTTCAGCAGCTTGTTGTTCCATAAAAAAATACTCCTTGGGGTTTCCAAGGAATATAAAAAAACAAATCTTTTGTGGTTTTACCTTACTAGATTCGCATCGAAATATCGAGCGCTTTCACGCTATGCGTAAGCGCACCGACAGAGATATAGTCAAGGCCGAGCGTCGCAATTTCCTTTGCGCGTTCGAGCGTCATGTTGCCGGAACCTTCCACCAGGCACTTGTCGCCGCTTTCCTTGATAATCTTCAAAGCCTCGGCCATCATCTCGTTGCTCATGTTGTCGAGCATGATGACGTCCACGCCCTTGTTCAAGAGAGCGCGCAACTGGTCGAAGTTCTCGACTTCCATTTCGACCATCAAGTTCTGCTTATTGTTCTTCTTCACGACTTCAAGCGCCTGGAGCACGCCACCCGCCGCAGCGATGTGGTTGTCCTTCACGAGCACCATGTCGAAGAGTCCCATGCGGTGGTTGGAACCGCCGCCCACGCGAACCGCGTACTTCTGCAGCGTGCGGAAACCGGGAACCGTCTTGCGCGTATCGAGCACCTTCGTCTTGCCGCCCTTGAGGGCTTCCTGGAAGGTATGCGCGACCGTCGCCACACCCGAAAGCTGCTGGATAAAGTTCAAAAGCGTACGTTCGCCCGTCAAGAGTTCGTGCGTCGTGCCGTCCATTTCGGCAATCAAATCGCCTTTCTTGACAACATCGCCATCTTTCTTGTGGAGTGTCACCTTCACGTTGGCCTTCAACTCCTGGAACACAAGCTCGATCACCGGGAGGCCGGCAAGCACACCGTCTTCTTTCGCAATCAGGCGGGCATGCTGCTTTTGGTCGGCAGGAATAGTCCATTCGCTAGTCACGTCACCCGTGCGCACGTCTTCGGCAAGCGCGAGGCGGATCATCGTGAGGGCATCTTCTACAGGGAAAATCGGGGTTGAATTGTCGCCGTACATTACTGCGCTCCTTTTCCGGTCAACACGACGTAGACCGTACGCACCAAAATCTGGAAATCCAAAAGCAGGCTCATGTTCTCGTAGTAGTACATATCGTACTGCAACTTGATCTGCACATCCTCGATGCTCGTATCGTAATGGTGACGCACCTGCGCCCAGCCCGTCAGGCCCGGCTTCATCTTGAGGCGGCTGATGTAGAACGGAATCTGTTCGCGAAGCTTGCTGATGAACACGGCACGTTCCGGACGTGGGCCCACCATGCTCATGTCGCCCTTCAACACGCAAAGAATCTGCGGCAGTTCATCGATACGCGTCTTGCGCAGGAACTTGCCCACCTTCGTGATGCGAGGGTCGTCCTTGGTAGCCCACTGGGCGCCAAACTTTTCGGCATCGGTACGCATCGTACGGAACTTATAGACAATGAACGGCTTGCCGTAAAGGCCAATCCTTTCCTGGGAATAGAACACCGGGCCCCAGTCTTCAAGCTTGATGGCAATAGCCGCCAGTAGGCAGACCGGCAAGGAACAAAGTCCGAGGAATACGCCAAAGCCAATATCGATAGCGCGTTTGACACGCACCTGCCAAGGGGGCATCGTAAACGCAAACAATTCCTGCAGTTCAAATCCATGCACAAGGTTACCCTTGAACTGGCCGTTCACCACCGGGTAAAGTTCAGGGACGATATAGATGTGGAGCGGGATTTCGCAAATCCAGACGAGCACGCGCATGATTTCTTGTGGGGACGTACTGTCGTGGGCGATAATGATACCGCTGACCTTGTACTTCTTGACGAGGGCCGTCAAATCGGAATACTTACCGAGCACCGGGAACCCGGCGAACTCGTGGTCCATCACCTGGAAACGTTCATCGACGAAGCCCACCACGCGCTGGCCGCGTTCCGGAGTCTTCTTAAGCGATTCCGCAATCTTGCGCCCAGATTCGGTCGCACCGAGCACGAGGATGTTGTTCGCCCCGTAGCCCCACTTCAAGAGCCCGCGCAAGAAGAGGTAGATGAACATGCGGAAGCTCGCCACGAGCAAGATGGCAAGGCCGCCATATATAAAGATCCAGGGGAACCGGGAACCGTAGATGTAGTCACGGACCAGCGACTGGTTTGCAAAGACCTTCCCGAGGAACTCCGAACCGAACAGGCAGATGATGATAATGACGATTCCCACCGCCACGGCCCGAAGGACCCTCAAGATCTGATGCGTTCTGGAGTTCAACAGCCAGGAGCGATACAGTCCGGCGCAGACAAACAGGAGGATCCAGGCCACGTTGAGGACCAGGCCCATTCCCCAGTACGAATCGAACGTCTTGGTCGGGTCGTACTTGTCCGCAATCCAGCCACTGTGGAACTGCACCCAAAAGGCCAAGGCGAAGCAGATCGTCAAGGCTACGAAGTCCGACAGGACCAGCAGGATGCGTTCAAGCGTACTTGCGCGGAACATACTCTTAAACTACAAAAATTGCGAGGGCTAGGCCAAGAAGCGGATGACCTGGCTCTTTTCCACGATTTCGGGGAGGGCGTCGATAGCGTCGACGGCCTTCGAGGCCCTGCAATCTTCCGTTTTTTCGGTAATGACCACGATGGACACCTTGCCCGGGTCATTCACGTTCTTCTGGATGATGGTCTCGATGGAAATCATGTTTTCAGCGAGAATTCCCGTAATCTTCGCCAAAACGCCGCGGGCGTCGCGGGACGTGAAGCGGAAGTAGTAGCGGGAAGTCGTTTCCGAAATCGGGACGAGCGTCGCGGAATTGTTCTCGTTGAACCAGCCCATCGGGAGCGCCTTACGGCTGCCCGTATCGGTAGAGCGGGCCAAGGACACGAGGTCGGCCACCACGGCAGAGGCGGTCGGCAAACGGCCGGCACCGGCACCGGTCTGGACCGTTTCGCCCAGGTTGTCGCACTTGAGGTAAACCGCGTTGATCACGCCGTTCACGTTCGAAAGCAGGTTCTCGTTAGAAACAAAGCACGGATGGACACGGGCATCCACGCGGTCACCGTCACGGTGGTAGATGCCGAGCAGCTTGATGCAGCAGCCGATTTCCTTCGCAAAAGCGATATCCTGGGCGGTAATCTTCGAAATGCCCGTCACGTGAATCTTTTCGAAGTCCACGCGCTTGCCGCTGCAGAGGCTTGCGAGGAGGGCCGTCTTGTGGGCGGAGTCGATACCTTCGATATCGAAGGTCGGGTCAGCTTCGGCGAAACCGAGCTTCTGGGCGTCCTTCAGCACGACGTCGAAGTCGAGGCCTTCGTCGGCCATACGGCTCAAGATGTAGTTACAGGTACCGTTGATGATGCAGCTCAGGCTTTCGACCGTAGAGCCAAGCAGGCCTTCCTGGAGGCTACGGATGATAGGAATGCCACCGCCGACAGCGGCTTCGAACAGCACATGCAGGCCCTTTTCGGCAGCGAGCGGGAAAATCTCGTGGCCGTACTTGGCGAGGAGGGCCTTGTTCGCGGTCACCACATGCTTGCCCGAATTGAGGGCAGCGAGGATCCACTTGCGCGGCATGTTGTAGCCACCGGCGAGTTCCACGAGCACGTCGATATCGTTACCGGCGATCATCTCGTCGGCGTTGGTCGAAACCTTGTAGCCCTTAGCCTTGTAGGGGGCGACTTCTTCTTCGGACTTCGCACAGATGCAGGCGAGTTCGAGTTCGACACCGAGCTTTTCCTTGTACTCGGCAATCTTCTGTTCAAGAATCTGAATGACACCGCCACCGACGGTTCCAGTACCAATTAAACCAATACGCAGCATAATGCGTCTCCATTTTAAATTTTTACGGCGGTAAAGATAGAAAAATCGTCCCTAATTCCTAGTTCCCAGTTACCAGAATTGCAGGTTCCAAGAACCTTCTTGACAAAAGCACCCTCTAATAACTAGGAACTTTTAACGATCAACTCCGGCACAACCGCTTTTACTATATTTCCCCATATGGAACAGGAATCCGTCAACCCGGCAATCGACAGCCTGCTGCACGAGCAGAGGCTGAAGAATATCGCATATCCTGGCCACTTATTCAGGGCTCGCCTCAACGAAGAGTTCCTGAGGGCCAACAGGACGCGTAGGCCGTTCCTGTATATCAAGATTTATTCGCACCAGTACGACTTCTTTGGTTGGGGTAGCCCCTCCCGCACGGTCGAAAAGACATGGCGCATCAGCGTGCTCACCATGTTCTCGCACCTCAAGTTCATCGACGTTCTCGGCTACTTGAGCGAGGGCAGCGGCATCGGGCTCATCTTGCTCAATTCCGACATGACGACGCTGGAGTCCATCCGCAAGGAAATCCTCCACAAGCTGAACGACGCAGGCCTTATCCAGACACTGCGCATCAACCCGAAAAAGCCGATTTTCGAGGCCTACCTCTACACCGGCTATCAAGAAAAAGACAATCTGGAACTTGCGGACAAGATCAAGGATTTCAACAGCACCAACGGCCGATTCTTCTCGCTCGAAAGGCTGAACCTCGACCACATCTGGGAACACCCCAACAAGATCCATTTCCGCCACATCGTCAAGCGCGTCGTAGACCTGACCTTCACGAGCATTGCACTAGTCGTACTTTCGCCCGTATTCCTATTCTGCGCCTGCGCCGTAAAGATTAGCGACCCCAAGGGGCCAGTCATCTTCAAGCAGACTCGAGTCGGGCGCAACGGAAGGCTATTTACGATGTACAAGTTCCGAAGCATGTACGCAAATGCCGAAGAACGCAAGAAAGAGCTTTTGAGCCAGAACGAGACGGGCGGCAAGACGTTCAAGATGAAGAACGACCCGCGCATCTATCCGTTCGGCCGCATACTCCGTAAATTCAGCCTCGACGAGCTCCCGCAGTTGGTCAACATTATCAAAGGCGACATGTCCATCGTCGGACCGCGCCCGCCCATTCCCTCGGAAGTGGCGGAATACGAACCGTGGCACCGCATGCGCCTTTCCGTAACGCCGGGCCTTACCTGTATCTGGCAGGTCAGCGGACGTAGCAACATTCCGTTCGAAGGCCAGATGCGCCTCGACAACGACTACATCCGCCGTGACGGCAAGATCGGTGAAGATATCAAGCTTATCCTCAAGACCTTCAAGGTCGTGTTCAAGGGAGACGGAGCTTACTAGTTAATTGATAATTGATGATTTATAGTTGATAATTTCTGGGGTTGGTTGTAAAGAAAGGATGTGTATATGAATAGGAAAATTATTGCAACCGCCCTGGTGGCAACATCAATAGCCACCGCAGCAAACATCACCGTTGACCCCGCTGCCACGGCACAGAAGGTCGTGGGCTTTGGTGCTGGTGCCGCCTACTACCAGAGCTGGATTACCGCCATGAGTTCTTCGATGCAGAAGGACTTCTACGATACCGCGTTCACCGGCCTCAACCTCTCGCTGTTGCGCCTCGGTAACTGGAAGCAAGAAGACACCACGAGCATCGCTGCCGACGTCGCCATCGTGAAGGCCGGCAAGGAACGCCTCGGCAACCGTCTCAAGATTGAAATGTCCAGCTGGTCTGCACCGGGCAGACTCAAGCCGAGCGGCACCGTGAACGGTAAAGTGAACGGCCAGCAAGTCAAGAGCCAGAACACGCTCAAGACCTCGAGCACCGATCCGTACGGCAAGTTCGTCTACAGCGAGTTCGCCAGCTGGTGGAAGAAGAGCCTCCAGACCTACGCCTCCGCCGGCATCACTCCCGACTACATCAGCTTGCAGAACGAGCCCGACATGAATGCGGAATACGAAGAGACTCTGTTCGAGCCGACCGAAACAAGCGAAATCGCCGGTTACAAGCAGGCTCTGCAGGCCGTGCGCGACTCCATCAGCACGCTCGAGAACCCGCCCAAGATTCTCGGCCCCGAACCGCTCGGCATCGGCTACAGCAACTTCGAGAAATATGCGAAGGCGCTCGATGACAAGAACCTTGACGGCTACGCCTACCACCTGTACCATGCGGGCGACGGAAACGACGACTCCGGCATCAACTACTTGAGTCCGGAAAACTTCCGCAAGCCCATGAGTGCCATCGCCAATAGCTACGGCAGTGACAGCAAGCCCATCATCATGACGGAATTCTGCACCATGCAGGATGCTGTGCGCGAGCAGGACATGCTCGGCCTCGCCCACATCATGCAGGTCGGCTTCACGAGCGGCAAGTTGAACGGCTACATCGCCTGGGAGCTCTTCTGGGGCCAGCAGAACGGCCAGCTCATCGGCGTCTGCCCGGGTAGCGGCTGGAGCAACTGTACCGAAGCCAAGCTCTACATCAACCCCGAATACCACGCCATGCGCCACTACTCCAAGTTCGTGAACCCGGGCTGGCGCGTGGTAAGTTCCACGGCTGACGGCTCCGACGTGTACGCGGTTGCCTTCCGCAGTGCGGACTGCGATTCCATCTCCGTTGTCGCCATCAACAAGGGCTCCGCCGAACTTCTCCGTGAACGGTTACAACCCGGTCTACGCCGTGCAGTCTACCGAAAGCAGCGAAAAGAGCAAGACCGTTACCGCAGGCGCCATCATCGACGCCCCGGCAAAGTCCATCACGACGGTCGTGTTCACCACAAGCAATACCGCTGCCCTCCAGTGCGAAGACTCCCCCATCGAAGACCCGTACGAAGATCCCAACAAGAACTTCGGCGACTCCCTCGTGATTGTCGACTACGCGAACGAGACTTCCGCCGCCGGCTGGAAGAGCGACGAGACGCTCGGCGCCGTCACCTTCGAGACGACTGCGCTCGACGGCATTTCAAAATATGTAAAGATTCCTCTCGCCGGTTGTGCGCAGGATGAATGCGGTTACCAGCACGCCCTCTTCACGCTCCCGGACGAAGTCGCCATCAAGAGCCCGCTCACCGTCTGTAAGGAACTCGTGTTCACCATGAGGAGCATCGACGCCGAAGACGCCTCCGTAAACATCGGCGGCGCGGGCGGCAGCACCTGGAGCAGCTACCAGTACGGCAACACTGCGCCCGCGGGCTCCTGGGCCGAGGTCTCGGTCCCGCTCACAAACGAAATCGACTCGACCGGAGCCCCCTTCGGCTCCACGCAGCTTTCGTTCAACAGCGATAACGCCGGCCTCTACATCGCAAAGATTGTCGCCACCGGCTGCGGCGGCACCGACGCCATCAAGGGCATCCGCACGAACTTCGCCGCAAACGACATGAACGAATCCGCCAAGGTCTTCGACATGAACGGCAACCTTCTCTGGACAGGCATCAAGAGTCAAGCGCTCGACGTGAGCGGCAAGCTCCGCCTCAACCTGCGCAAAGGCATGTACCTCGTGAAGACCAAGGCCTCGACCGTGAAAGCGGTGAAATAAATGGATGATTGATAATTGATGATGGATGATGTGGATGTGAAATGATTAATCACACATCCCACATTCCACATAAAAAAAAACGGCCTTGCGGCCGTTTTTTCGTTCCCAAAAGCAAAGGCTATTCGCCTTCTTCGAGGGCTTCCTTGAATTCGTCGACAATCGCGATGTACTCGTCGATCTTGTCTTCCTTGGAATTCAGGTGGTTCAAAATCTGTTCCAGGTGGTCCTTGTTGAACACGGCCTTCAGCTGACGGCTGGCGTGGCCCTTGTAGCCCCATTCCTTGAGGATTTCGTCGGTCACCAGGAAGGAATCGTCCATAGAGACAAAACGCATCGGGCCGTACACAGCCCAGTTGTGTTCCAACTGCATGCATTCCGGTTCTTCGAGGTCCTGGTTGGCCATGTAGCGCTGGATATGGCGCGTACGCACGTCCTTGATCTTGTCGATACGCATATAACCCATGATGAGGTACTTGTTGCGCATTTCAGATTCGCTCAGACCTTCATAGCGGGTCCCGAAGAGGATGTAGCGGCTCTTGGCCTTGAGGATTGCATTGACGTTCTTGACATTGCAGCAGCTCATCAAGCCATAAGTACTCGTTTCGTAGTTCGGCTCATAGAAGAAGCCCTTGCCGTTTTCGTTCAGCTGGTCGCGAACCGGCATTTCGGATTGATGACTGGTTTCCACGTAAAGCAAGCTTCCCGCAGCATTACCGCGGTAGTCCTGCCACCCTTCGAGATTGATCTGTGTTTTTGGCATTTTTACAACTCTCTATGATAAAAAAAACACAAGCGGACCTAAACAGGTTCGTCAGTTACACACATCAAGATACAATTTACGGATTAAAAAGTCAACGATTCTGCCGAAATATCTTCCATTCCGAACAAAAAAGCGCCTTTTTCAAAGAATTTTGCGGTATCGGAGGTCAAAAACGACACCTTACCCCCTCGGGAAAGGCGTTCATCCATCTCGGGGTGGCGCTTTAGGTAGTCCACAGTCTTGTCGGCGACGATACCCCCCTGGAACACCAGCCTGATTCCATCCGGGACCACCGCACGGATTTCCTTTTCGAGGAGCGGGTAATGGGTACAGGCCAGCAGGATCGTATCGATTTCCGGGTCTTCCGCAAGCAGGGCGTCCACTTCCTTCTTCACGAAGAAACGGGCACCCTCGGTCCCGGCCTCGCCACACTCGACCAGGGGGACCCACATGGGGCAGGCATGCTGCGTCACGTGCAGGTCCGGGAAGAAGTGCTTGATCTCGATGGCATAGCTGCCCGATGACACCGTCCCCGCCGTAGCGAAAATCCCGATGTGTCCGGACTTGCTGTACTTGCCAATCTCTTCGGCCGTCGGGCGGACAATGCCCAACACACGCCTATCCGGGAACTCGAACGGCAGTACCTCCTGCTGGATGCTGCGGAGCGCCTTCGCGCTCGCCGTATTGCAGGCAAGGATGACCAGCGGGCAGCCCCGCTTGAAAAGTTCACGGACCGATTCCAGCGTATAGCGGAAAATCGTCTCGAAGCTACGCGGTCCATACGGCGCGCGCGCATTATCGCCAAGGTACAGGAAGTCGTAGTCCGGCAACACCTTCCGCAGGTCGCGCAAGATGGTCAGCCCACCGAAGCCGGAATCGAAAACTCCAATCATCGGAGGGATGCCTCCATGCGTTCGCGGATAACCTTCATCACGTCCTTACGGGGTTCCAGCGCTGCGCCCTTTTCTTCACGCAGCTTCTTTGTATCCAGAGGTTCCAGAATCCTCGCGGTCACCTTGACGTGTTTCATATTCTTACGGGATTCCCAAGCATACCTAGACCCGCGAATCACCACCGGGAGGATGGTCGCATCGGATTCGATGGACAGCCGGAAACCGCCGCTCTTGAACGGGCTCAAGCTTTCGTCATGGCCGCGCGTCCCTTCGGGGAAAATGCAAAGCACCGGGACTCGACCGCGGGCCATGGACTCGCGAATCAAACGCGCCCCACCGCCTTTTTCGCGGTTCACGAAAATGCAACCGATACGGTGCATCCAGAAACTGAGGAAGGGAATATAACGGAGTTCGTTTTTCGCAATAAAGCCCACCATCCGCTCGACCGCCAGGAATATCACGGGAATATCCGAATAGGAATTGTGGTTCCCCATAACAAAGACGGGCCTTGTCCAATCCACCTTGCCAAGCAAAGCCTGGTCTTCGACAGAAAGGTCGATGCGCAGGCGATTCATGCAGAACGAGGAGAACTTCTGGATCTTGTGTTCAAACCAGGTATGGAACTCGCTACGGTAGCGCAGCATAATAAACGGCAACAGGAGTATATGGATTAACATATACAGCAAGACCGTCACAGCCACATACGCTCTATACAAAATAACTGGCATGTTCAAATTCGTCGGCTTTTTATTTTGACCGGGCAGGAATCTCGACCTTCGGAGTTTTCGAAGCCTGCCCTTCCAAAACCTTTTCTTGCAATATAACAAAATCAGGTATGCTTCGGCACGTGTTACCCCGACATAATATAACCGGCGTTCTTCATCCAGTTGCTTTTTCCGCTGGGCCGAATTCCCGGTACACTCCCCCGGAGTCAGCCCCTCGGCAAGCCCCGCGTAAAAGACGACCGCATACTGGAGCCCCTTGGAGGCGTGAACCGTCTCCACATGGATGCCGTCTTCCAGGGGGACCCCCTCTATATCGCTCCCGGCGACAGGAAGGCCCGCCTCCGCCAAGGCCGTCTCGTAGTACAGACGCTGGCGGTTATACCGGACTAGCACGGCAAAGTTTTTCCAGTGCAGGTCATACGACATCTTGAGGGTCTTCACGGCATCGACAATCTTCTGGATTTCTTCCACCGGATTGTCCGAAACCCAAACCTCGGGCCTTCGGTTTTCCCTAAAGAGCGGATTCCCGCCGGAACCGCAGGGATTCCCCGCACGCAAGACCTTCCTCAAACGCAGGGGCTTGTTCGTAAAGATTCCGTTCGCCAGATGCAGTATGTTCGAAGTCGACCGGTAATTCCATTCCAGGCGGATCAACGTACTTTCCTTAAAGTCCTTGCAGAAGCGGTCGATGTTCCCGATATCCGCCCCGCGGAATCCGTAGATGGCCTGGTCGTCGTCCCCCACGACAAACAGTTCCTTCCGGTCTCCAAGCAGAGCCCTCACGAGCCGGTACTGCGAAGGATTGATGTCCTGGTATTCGTCCACCAGAATCTCGGACCACATCTCCCGAAAATAATCGCGAGCCTCGTCGCACGTTTCCAGCAGGCGTATCGCCTGGTATATCAAGTCCTCGAACACGACCACGCCAGACGACAGGACTTCTTTCCGCAATACGGAAAGTTTCGCCTCCATGCCGGAACGTCCCGCGTCGGCAAACAGGTTTTCGCGGTTCAGCGACTTCGGCGAAACCTTCAGCCGCGAAAGGCTTTCCAGGAATTCGCGGTCCGACGATTCCTGCGGGACTGGCGGCTTTTCGAAGCCGACCATCTCGTAGGCGAACCGCCCGCCGATTTTCTGCCGCAACATATAGAGCGCAAGCGAATGGAACGTACAGAGCCGCACACCCGCCTTGGGGAACAGCTTCTGCACGCGCTCCCGCATTTCGGCAGCCGCCTTCGCTGTAAACGTAAGCGCCAAGATTTTTTCGGGAAGCACTCCCGACGCAATACGGTACTGGATCCGCTTCGTCAAGACAGACGTCTTTCCGGAGCCCGCCCCCGCCAGAATCAAGAGTTGAGCGCCCTTCTGGTGGTCGTGAAGCACGGCCGCCCTCTGGTCACTGTTGAGACCTTTCAGGATGCTTTGCACATCCATATGCACCTCGATGGAATTGCCGCAAGCCGCGGCATCATCTAAGAAGGGACAGACTACCTAGTCTTGTCGACGGCTTCATCCGGTTTGCCTCCAAGCAAGAAGGCGAACGCACCGAACAAGCTCAACAGCAAGCTTACAAAGTAAGCCAGCAACTGGATCACGACGGATTCGAGACTCGCCACGCCCGCACGGGCGAACAGCGACTGCGCCAGGAATTCACGCGGTCCAAAACCACCAATCGAAATCGGGAGCGCACTCACGATGGCCACCAGCGGAATGTAATAGAAGTACCAAGAAATCGAAAGGTCGACGCCCACCGCGATTCCGCAGAAATAGTGGACGAGGATTCTCAAGGATTGCGTCACCGCGGAGAGTAGCGAAATCTGGATCCAGAGCTTCAGCGAACGGAAATCGCGGAACCTGTTGAACATATGGATGACGCGACCCTGGATGCGCTCCGGCAAGAACTTCGACATGAGCAGGCAGCACAGGTTGCCGAGACGCCTGCTGCAAAGGCCCGCGAACAGCCCGCAGAATCCGAGGAAAATCCAGACCGAGGGCCACAGGAACGCACGTTGCGCTTCGTCATGGCCAAAGAACAGCGCCCCCATCGCAAGCGCGAAGAGCGTTACAAAGAACAGTCCGTAGAGGCGGTCGAACGCGGTCGCCGTGAGTCCCGCACCGACGGTATCCTGCCCGCCCTGCATGCGGATGTCGTAGACCTTCTTCACGTCACCGCCGACGTTCCCCGGCATGAAGTTGTTGAAGAAAAGCCCGACGTAATAGAGCTTGAGCAAATGCCCGTAACCCATGTGGACGCCCTGCCGTTCTAGCAGGAGTTTCCATTGCAGACAAGCGGAAAAATTCGAAACGCCAAGGCACAAGAGCGCAAGCAAGAACGGCCGTACGCTATTCATGGAGAACAGCCGGAACAAGTCGTTTATGTCCCAGTCCGGAGCGCCCACGATGTTCCTGTACACAAAGTAAGCAGGGACAAGTGTCACCACCAGCTTTACTGCAAACGTTGCAGTCTGTTTCTGTCTTGCGTCCATGAAATTCCGTTACGGCTTGCGGCCGATTACCCCGATAGAAAGCTGGGTATAGTGCATGGCCGGCACCGACTTGAGCGCATCGAGAAGCGCATCCTTCGCCTTCTGGTAAGCCGTTCCCTGCAAGGGGTACTTGGGCAGTTCCACGCCGACCTTGAAACCGAACTCACGGAGCATGCGGTAGAACAGGTTGGGGCGCATCCAGTCACCGTAGGCATATTCGCACTTGAAGCCGGCATCTTTCATGAGCTTTTTCAACTGCGACATGGTGAACTGTTTTTCCCAACCAGCGAACCACTTGTCCATGGCGATCAAGATGTGTTTAATCACTGTGTACGGGTGGACAGTCTGCGGGACATCGCAAAGACAGCAGCCGCCGTGTTTCAGGATGCGGTAATTTTCCTGGATAAGCGGGAGCGAATCCTTGAAATGTTCAGCCAGACCCTGGTGGAACACCAGGTCAAAGGTGCAATCCGGGAACGGTGACTTGAAGGCATCCCCGCGGACGAGTTTCAAATTGTCGTAAAGGTTTTCCTTGGCACGCAAAGCATCGACAATTTTCAAGCTATTCTCAGCAAAATCAAGGACATACACGTCTGCGCCCAGGCGGGCAAGTTCAGCACTATCACGACCCGTTCCGGCGCCAACTTCCAAGACCTTCAAGCCTTCAAGCTTGAAATTCTTCTTGATGGCGTTCAAGACAGAGGGGGACGAAGGGTAAACCTTGTCCATGTCGTTTTTTTTCTGCCAGAAGCGATTCCAGACAGATTGATCAGGTTCTTTAATTGACATATCGCGCAAAATATACGAAAAATGAAACACAATTTGGAAAAGCCCCCAGGAAACACCCTTCCGTGCGGGAGTCACCGTTTTTGTATTATTTATGTGACAAATGTATTAATTATATGACAAATTGTCGTAATTTTCTATATTTTGAGGAGGCAAAACCCCTCCAGGCGTTCAAAAAAAAGCACGTTACCGATTGAATGGCAAAATTTTACACTTTTGGCACACAACTTGCTAATAAAAAAAGCGATATTTAGAGGGCAAGGAAATAAAATGCATATCGATTCGACAGACACTACTCTCAAACGTTACCTAGAAGATATTAGACGCACCGCACCGCTTTCCCGTGAAGAAGAACAGATTCTTTTCAAAAGAGCCAAGGAAGGCGATAGAATTGCCCGCAAGAAACTGATCTCGGCCAACATGAGATTCGTTCTCAAGGTCGCAATCCAGTACCGTGGCTGCCCCATCCCGCTTCCGGACCTCGTGAGCGAAGGCGCCATGGGCCTTGTCCGTGCTATCGAATCCTTCGAATACGACCGCGGTCTCAAATTCATCAGCTATGGCGTCTGGTGGATCAAAGCTTATATTACCCGCGCTATCAACGAGCAGGGCAACCTCATCCGCTTGCCGGCGAACCAGCACCTCCGTGTGCGCAAGGCTTTGCACGAACAGTCCCGCGGTAAGGAAATCAACGAAGAAATCCGTGAGCTCATCCAGATCGGACAGCGCGGCGTTTCTTTCGACAGCCCGCTGAAGGCTGACTCCAAGGCCACCTATGCCGAAGTCTTGCCCGATACCGCTGCATCGAACCCGGAAGCCGATTCCGAAATCCAGAGCGTCGAGGCCTTGGCCCGCGACTTGATGGAACAGCTCCCCGAACGCGAAGCGAAGGTCATCACCGGCATCTTCGGTATCAACCAGGAAGCCCCGCAGACATTGCGCGAGGTGGGCGAATCCATGAACATCTCGCACGAACGTGTCCGTCAGCTGCGTGACCAGGCCCTGCGCCGTATCCGCAAGTACAACAGCAAGGAATTCCTCCAAGAAAAGAAGGACGCGTTCCTCGCGGCTATTAACAAATAGTTATTAGTCATTGGTTATTGGTCATTAGACAACAGCCATTAACCATCACACATTAGAAAAAGTCCGGCAGAACGCCGGGCTTTTTCGCATTCACACATTTCACAAAAAAAGCCCGACTTTCAAGTCGAGCTTTTTTCACTCAAAGGGCGGAGCCCATGCTCATCGCTACTTTTTGTGTTTCTTGCGGCGTACGCCCCACTTATCCTTGATTTCTTCCTTGATTTCCTTCTTTTCGTAACGGACGACCATCTTGAACTGCACCATGTAAATGCCGGAACCCACGAAGCGGCCGGTGTGGTCCTTGAAGTTCCAGTTCACGAACACCTTCTGGTCAGAACTCAAGCAGTTGCCGCCGAACTTCGGGCTGTTACACGGCACCATGATGGTCGTGTCGTTCACGTACTGGCCGAGGTGGTCATAGTAGTTCACGACGAACGTGATGTACACCTTCGACGGGTCGAGGGAATCGAGCACGGACGGGTCCACCGTACCGTCGGCAGAAATCTGCGCACGGTCCAGAAGCTGCGGGACAAAGCGTTCACCCAACTGAACTAGCTGGCCAAGCGCTCCTTCCTTCTCCATATCCTCCTTCGTCGTCGATCCGGGGACATAGCGCAGGTTCACGGAGCTTACCGTCTGGAGCGTATAGCTCTTGGATTCGTCTTCGGCGACAATCCTGTTGTCGTTGATGTCGAAGGAACCCATCTTCGTCGCTTCAACCAAGTGGTTGAGCAAGCCGCCGATAATCACGGCAGAAGGCCTTTCGCCAGCAATGTTGCCGTAGTTGTCGCGGATATTGTCCCTTGCGCCCTTGACAATCATCAGGGAGTCGCCCGGAAGGATCGTCGAAACTCCTGCATCCAGGATCAGCTTCGCGGCCTTACCATCTTGCAGCCATTCGATGCGGGACGGCAACAGGTCAATCGTATCCTTGCCATGGATGTAGCTGAAGAAGTCACGCCCTTCGAGGTTCTTGTAAAGCACCGGTTCCGAGAAGCGTACCGTCAAGGTGTCCGCTTTCTTGCCGTAGTTGAGCGTCGCGGCAGAAATGACCGGGGCCATCTTGTCGACAAGCGCCGCAGTTTCTTCGGTCACGAACGTTTCGCCAAGCACTTCGTAGTACGTGTAGACGGTCGCCGGCGGCAAGTCATCGCTGATGCTCGTCACGCCAGTAGCAATCCTCATTGTCGCAAAGACGTTCCAGCTGACGCTCATGGAATCCGGAGAGAGCGTGAAGTCATCGGGCTGGGCCTGCATCTGGATAAGCATACCGCGTTCGCTATACCACGGGTAGGTCATGTAGAGCATGGCGACTTCTTCAGACGTGAGCTTGCCGGAGAAGTTCGTCACGATCTTGTCCAGCGTGCCATCGCCATCGGTATCCCAGTATTCCACGTTCTTGACAGACGGCAGACGGTCCGTCACCGAGACCGGCACTTCGCGGTCGTATTCATCCGACGTGATGTACGGCAGGTTGTGGAACTTTGCCAGCGGGTGCAGCGAGACGCTATCCTTCAGGTCGCCCTTGAGGCCAAGCGAATCGCCCACGAGAATCACGATGTTCTTCGTCGGCATGTAGACGTTGGAAATTTGGCCCACAAAGCCGAACTTCTTCGCCTTCTGCTTGATCATCACCAGGAGTTCCGGGTCAGAAAGGTCTGCCGGGATCAAGTCGACGTTGAACTTGATGAACAGCGAGTCCTTGCCGTTCTTGTTGCGGATCGCCTGGGCCGATTCGATAATACGGCTACCGACTTCCACCACGGGTACCGTGCGCTGGTAATGGGCGCCATCCGCATTCTCATACGTAATAATGGCGTAGGCATCGTTCGGGAACTTCTTCGGGAGCTTCAGGTCCGAAACGTTGAGCGAAATCGTGCTCACCTTCTTCGTTTCGTACGAGTTCACGTTCTGGATGACCGAGCCGAGTTCCGGAACATCCGAAGCCGGTAACGTATCGCCGTTCACCACCAGGGCCACGGAGTAGACACTCAGGTTCGGTTCCAGGGTATCCTTCAACACGATTTCCAAGAAGTCAAGCTTGTCGTCGTCATCGGAATCCTTGATATAGCCCTTGTCGGCATCCGGAATCGGGTCATAGAAGTTGATGTTGTCGATAATGATGACCTTGCCGTCCGGGCTCGCCACGATAATCGTACCGCCATTGACAGGCGTATCCGTCGTGACCCAGATTGTCACGGAGCCATCGTTATTCACCGTAATCGTATCGCCCGGATGCGGATTCGACGGGTCGATAATCGTGAGGTTCGAAGCCGTCGCGAAGGTCAGCGAGTCCACAGAACCGAAGATTTCGGCCACCTTTGCAGAATCGAGCGTAATGGCGACCACCTGGCCAACCTGCGCCGAATCGATATTGGCGTTGTAGCGCAGGTCGAGTTCGAGACCCTTCGGATTGTCGACCACCAAGTAGGTGTTGTCGCCGATGGTCACCGTACCCGGCGTGCCCTTAGCCGTATCGACCGGAATCAAGACCACCGTTTCGGACACGACATCGTCACCGTCATCGAACTTATCCTGAGACGGGTAGAAGTCGAGGCCGCCGCTGCTGCTCAAGTCATAATCGGTAAAGCCCGCATAGCGGTTGGAAGAACTGGAATTGAGAACGATATCCTGGCCAGATCCCTGGTTGCCGCTGCTAGAGGAGTTGTTGTGTCCGCCACCGCCGCTGGAATTGCCCTGGCCACCGCTAGAGCCGTTGTTTCCACCGGAGGAATTCCCATGGCCGCCCGAAGAATTCGTGTTGCCGCCAGAAGAATTGACGTTGCCGCTAGAACCGTTGTTTCCGCCAGAAGAGTTTCCATTGCCGCCCGAAGAATTCGTGCCGCCAGAAGAATTGTTGTTATTGCCGGACGAGTACAGGACCGGGCCGGAGCTGCTGGACTTGCCAGAGCTGGAGTTTCCGTTACCGCCACTGGAGTTGTTGCCACCGCTGGAATTATTGTTACCGCTGCTAGAGGACTTCTTGCTGGAACTGCTCGTGCCATCGCTGCTCGAAGAGAATTCAACCAACGAAGAGCTGTACGTCGTTCCGCTCGACATTTCTTCGTCTTCACCGGATTCGGCATCGTCTCTAATGACGCCTACGCCAGAAAGCGGAGCCAAGTCATCGAGGTAGTTATCAATCCACTGCAGGTGCACAAGCACGTTGTCATTGATATACTTGTTCGGGTTCGCCGCATAGTCCACGAACACGAGGTGGCCCGTATTGCTTGCCACGAACAAGTGGCCCATGCCGTCAACGGTACCCTGGTCCAAACGCCAACCCACGTGGTCGTTCGTTCTCGGGCCCGTAAAGGACGAATAGGTTTCATCGAAGAAATATTCACGCAGGTCGATAAAGGCAACAATCTTCGCCTTCATCTTATGGTTCTCGACATACGGCTTGATCTGCACGATACGGGCACCGCCAAAGACAAAGATGGTCTTCGAATACGGGTCATACGTACCACCGTGAGCACCTTCCAAGGAGTCAATCAAGATGGTCACGCCCATCTTCGTAATGGCCGAATCCCCAATCGGGGCGCGGTACGTGTCGCGGTCCGCTGCATTCCTGATGTACACCTTGGTCGTATCGGTGATATAACCGAAATAGGCTTCCGCAGCAGCCGCTTTTTTATCGCTTTCCGAGCAGACCTCGAAGTCGTAGCCGACGCCGCTCGTGTTGCTCTCGACCGTCTGTTCGCAACCACCGCCCTTATAGCCGGACCTCGTAAAGAAGGCGTTGCCTTCTTCGTCCCAGATAAGCGTTGACATGGAGTTATGCTTCGAACGCCTGGAATCGCCCTCCAGCGTCACATTGTAGCCCTGCGAGTCAAACTTACCATTGACAGCGTCATCTATTCTGATGCGGTGCAGCTTACCCGGAATACCGGCAGCCCAAACATACTTACCCGACGGGTCATTCATCAAATGCCAAACGCCTTCCGAAGTCTGGGAAGTCTTGACAACGCAGGCGCCCTTGGTCTTCTTCACGCCCTTGCGGATCTTATGGACGCTCTGCCCCTGAGCGGCAACAATCAAGTCTCCATCCGGATGGTGGACAATACCGTCAGCACCCTCCATTCCGTCTTCCTTACCGCAAAGCGTATCCTTCTGCAGCAACTGCAAGTAGCCCGCACCATCGTAATAGTACTGGAGGCTCTTCACGGCATCTTTCGAATAGCTGGCATACTTCGTATAATAGAGAGTAGCCCTCGTGCTCGCATGGGGCACGATATCGCCAACCTGCTGGACCCAAATGCCGGTCGCATAGTTAATCGGAGGTTCGATGTTTGCCGCAGAGGCCGCTCCTGCACAGAGCAGGGCGCACATCGCGATATATTTTTTTGCCATCTTTTTCATAGCCATATCCTCCTACTTTTCCAGGTTCTTCAAGTCAAGTCCGTTCTTGCCGGCCTTGACGCCCCAGTTGTAGTACCTTTCATACTCGAATGTATTCTTCGCGCCGAAAACTTTCACCTTGAACTTGGCGAGGTAGACACCGATGCCCACCTTGCGTCCATTCTCGCTACGCATGTTCCAGCGGAAGTAAAGCTTCTTGGGATTTTCAAGGCAGTTGCCTTCTCCCTTACCGACCTTGCCTTCGGGATTGAAGTAGGAATCGTTACAGTAGATTTCTCCCGAAGAACTGGCGACATAGCCGCCCAGGTTCGTATAGACATACATTTCCCACGAGAGGCCGATACTTTCAAGGTCCGGCACATCCTTGCCCGTAGAATCCTTGCCCATCACCGTAGAGAACCCGATATTCATGAGTACGCCGAGCGACATCTTCATTTCGTCGGTCAGCGAGGAATCCGCAGGCACGAACCTCACGGTAAAGTCCTTCTTGTCCGAAAGCAGGTCCGCGAAATCCTTCGTCGCAAGCGAAGTCGTCTTCGCGAGCACGCGCGGGTCACCCTGCAGCATCACGGTCAGCGGAGTCTTGAACACGCCGTTTCCGGAAGCATCCTGGAAACCGCGGTACTTTTCGTTGAAGCGGATGTAGTCGGCCGGGTTGTAGCGCTTGTCCAGTTCGGAACCCACTTCCATGCGGATGGTGACCGACTTTCCGTCTTCGCTCCATTCCACATTGTTCATGTCGATGTTCTTCCAGTCGTGGCCATTGCCGCTGAACAGGAACGCTTCGGACAGGTCGTCGATGTTCTTGTAGTCGATCTTTTCCGAAAATTGCACCACAAGTTCGTCGGCTTCCATCTTCTGGAAGGATTCAGGCTGCAGGAAGGTCCCGGTAATCTGCGGCGGGATGCGGTCGTTCATCGCAAGGTGCGTCGTATCCACCTTCGTCTTGCCATCCACGGTCACGCGGTTCATGACCTTCGCATAGCCGTAGTCCTTGCTGTTGATGGAGGTGAGCATTTCCTTGATGTCGTAATCGTCCGGATCCAGGTTCACTCCGAGAATCTTGCCGTCATCGTAAAGCGTGACGACGCCCTTCTTCGACAGGGAGTCCAGGTTCTTCAACGGGATTTCCACGACCTTGCCCTTCGAGTCGAGCCAGTACAGCGTCACCTCGAGGTTCTTAAAATCTTCCTTCGTGATGGGCACGTCGAACGCGACCGAGGCGCTATCCATGCGGCCATCGCCATCGCGGTCGTAGTAACCGTTGTTCTCGTTGTCCACGTAAAGCTGGCCTGCGTTCTGGACTTCCACCGGGTTGTTCTTGCCGGTCTCGTTGCCGTCAGCCGCCTTGATGAGCCCCGTGGGGCATGCCTTCTTCGCGCAAGAAACCGCAATCTGCAGGGAGTCGCCCGCGAAGACGATGCCCGTATCCAAGACGAACGTCCACACGTCACCGTCCTTCTTGATCGCTTCCGACGCAAACGCCACTCCGTTCAGGACAAGGCCTTCGCCCTTTTCCCAGGAGGGGTCGATACTCTTGTTGAAGCGGACGACGAGCGTATCGGTCTTGCCGTTGCCCTTGATAACGGAGGCGGTCTTGATAACCGGACCAATGCGGTCCTGGAGGTCGGCCGGACCCACCGTGGAAGAAATGCCGGAATTGGTCGCCTTGACCTTCGCCTTGATGTAGCCCGAAGCAGAATCGCCCGAAGCCGCCATACGGACATCGGTCAGCTTGTAGAGGCTGCCCTTATGCGTTTCGTCGCCGCCAAAGTCCGTGAAGTGGTCCTTGTCGGGCCAGCTGTATTCGAACGACTTCACGTCGATGAATTCCATGTTGCCGCCGAAGTACACGGCCACGCTGTCACCCACGCCGTCGCCATTCGTATCGAAAACGAACGCGCTGTCAATCGTCGGCATGTCGTGATTGTCGAAGCGGAGTCCGCCCGGGAACCCGTCATGCACGATAAACGTCGTATCGCCCGTGTCGGTCAAGTCCGGATAGCCGTCCATGTAGAAGGTGGAACCGTCGGTCACCGCCTTGGTCGAAGTAATCTTGAAAGCAGCGCGGCCTTCTTCGAAGTTCAGCTGGTAGCCCAAATCGCGATGCGGAAGCGGTCCACCCGACATATCGAGGAACTGCAGTTCCTTGCTGCCGCCTTCGGGATTGATGTAGAATGATTTCGTGAGTTTTTCCGTTTCGCCGGCACCCTTGACGCCTTCCGGAATCACGGTGCGGGCATACACGGTCAGCGTGTCCCCCACCTCGAGCTTGGTATCGGACATGTTCTTGTCCGAGATGACCTCTTTGCAGTCCTTGTCCAAGCAGTATTCAATCGTCGGTGCATAGTAGTTGTAGACGCGGACGATGGCGACGTCGCTCATGTCGTCCTTGGTGGCCGTACCGATGGCCACGTTGAAAATTGGGTAGAGGCCCTTCACGGCGGCAACGACGAACGCCTGTTCTCCGGAATTCACCATCTGGCGGTTCTTCAAGGGTTCCCGCTTTTCGCCATTCACCACGGTGTACGATACGGAATCGTTATCGCTCAGCGGGGCATATACGTAGAAATCTTCGTTGGGGAGAGCCTGGCTGAAGTCCATCGGGTCGGCCCCGTCGGGGACGACGAACAGCTGGATGCCCATCTCGGACTCGATAAGCGTATACGCGCACCTGGCATCAGTCGTCGACTTGGAATAGTTCCTGCAATCAATTTCCGCGGCAAAAGCGCCCCCCGCTGCAAAGGCAAGCAGGAGACCTACATGAAGAAGGCAATCACAGGGTCGACGTAGCATAGGCACCTCAATACGCAAAAAACATTGCTTGGAGAGCAATTATATAGTTAAATGTATCTTTTTTTTTGCCCAATGGACGATTTGGCCGCCTAGATAGGCTTTCAAAACGGCTTATTCCAAGTTGGAATAAGGAATGCAGTTGCAGTAGAGGTCTTCGACGACCCGGTCCATGAACAGCCAGCCGTCCCCGGAAAGAGCCAAACGCCCGTTATTCTGCGTCAAAAAGCCCTTTTTTTCCCACTGGGAGACGACCGCATCGGGAATGGTCTTGCCGCATTTATGGAGGTCTGCGAGGTCGAGACCCTCCTTCGTCCTGAACGAAAGCTGGATTATTTCAGCCAATTCCTCTTCCGGTCCGACCGGATCGAGGTAAAGAAATTCTTTCAAACAGCCGGACTTCACGTAGTTGCGCCAGGGGGCGTACTTTTCGGGCGCATGGAAGCGGACTCCGCCCCAAAAGCCGTGCGCGCCCGGACCGAAGGCAAGGTATTCACCGCGGCGCCAATAATTTAAATTATGGAGGCTTTCCTCCCCCGCCCGCGCGAAATTCGACGTCTCGTAACGCGTAAATCCATGACGTTCAAGAAGTTCCACGCCGGAGCGGTACATGGGGGCGTAAAGGTCTTCGTCAACGGAGTCATCCCCACGGGCGATACGGTGGCCGAGGCGCGTTTCGGGATCCACCTTCAGTCCGTAAAAGCTGATATGGCCCGGGCCGAACGCGACGAGCTTCTCGATATCTTGCAGGAATCCTTCAACAGTCTGGCCCGGCAGATTGAACATGAGGTCGGCACTGACGCGAAGCCCCGGAAGGTGCAACAGCATGTCGAGGGCGGCTTCACCCGTACCCGCGCGGTGGCTACGTCCAATGCGGTCCAACAAATTCCCGTCAAACGTCTGGATGCCAAGGCTGACGCGAGTTGCGCCGTGTTCACGCACGGCGGAAACGCGCTCGACATCGCACGATTCGGGATTGAATTCTACGGTAGTTTCCCGGAGCTTTTTTAACGGCACGCCTACAGATTGAAACATCCCGAAAAGCCGCGAAAGCTGTTCCGGCGAAAGCACGGACGGAGTACCCCCGCCCACGTAGAGCGTGTCGACTTTTTCAAAGGCCCCGGGGCAGCGTTCCGCGAACGTCCGGATTTCCTCCGAAACCAAATCCAAATATTCCAAGTAGTAACGCTCGGGCACACTTATTGCCGAAAAATCGCAATAATCGCAGATTTTTCCGCAAAAAGGGACATGGACGTACATTCCGAGCATTGTTTTTGTTGCTTTAGCTCACGCTTTTTTTAAGAAAATAAGAAAATTTTAATTTATATCAATACCATGGATACCGAAAAACGCCAGAAAATCAAAAAGAATCTCAGGAAGCGCCTCCCGCTGTTCCTGTTTTTGGCGATTTGCACGACCATCTTCTTTCTCGCCTCCTTCCTGCTCCTCGAAGATTCCTATAAAGATATTTTCCTTGTCCTAATGATATGGTCCCTCCCGCTATTCATCCATTGACCCCCTATGGCTATGACTAGGCTGACAGCTCGAAAGTTCAAGGCCATCTGTTATTACCTCTGCAGCTGGATTGTAACGACCCTCGGACTTGCCCTACTTGTACAGTATGGCAGCAGTTCCGGCGTGGACTTGGGTTCGCTGCTGTTTGCGCTGCAGCTCGGGATTTTCGTCGGGCTGTCCCACGGCATCTACGACATCGTCATCCTTCAAGACGACCTGAACCTGCGCTCGGCATGGATTGCCCTGCTAGTCCGTTCGGCTTTCTACATCACGCTCATCGGCACCAGCTTCACCCTCTGCGTCTTGCTCTGGGGAGACCGCGCAAACGCGGGACTCCTTACAGAAGAAGGGATGCACGACGTCGTCAACGCCTTCGCGAACCCGCATACACACGTCCAGCTTTTCTTGCTGCTCTTCTGCGCGCACCTCATCACGTTCATCCGCAGTGTCCACAAGAAGTTCGGCACACGCGTTTTCGTGAATACCATGCTCGGGAAATTCCAGGACCCCATCGAGGAAGACCTTGTATTCATGTTCATCGACATGCGCCGCTCCACGGCCATCGCCGAAGACCTGGGACATGTCACCTACAGCAAGTTCATGAAGGATTACTACAAGCTCTTGTCCAACTGCTGCGAAGAGAACCTCGGAGAAATATACCAGATCGCCGGCGACGGAGTCTTTATCACGTGGAAGACGTCCAAATGCACGCGCAAGGCGCGCCCCGTGAACCTGTTCTTCGACTTCTGCGAGTGCCTCGAGAAGACAAAGAAGCGCTTCCTCAAGCGCTACGGGATTGTCCCGAGTTTCAAGGCGGGGGCGCACTGCGGCAAGGTGATTTCCACCGAGGTCGGCAACTTCGGGAGCGAAATGGCTTACCACGGGGACGTGCTGAATACGACCTCCAGGATACAGAACCTCTGTACCAAGCTGGGGCAGGAATTTCTGATCTCCGAAGACCTGTTTACTATCCTTCCCAAGCCTTTTCCCCACGGTTACATGAGTAAAAAGGAAGGATTTTTCGAACTTCGGGGAAAAAAGAAAGAAATTTTGATTTTTTCTCTGCAAAGACCCTTGACAGACCTGAATTAATATTCTATAATTGTGCTCACCTCGCGGGAATAGCTCAGTTGGTAGAGCACGACCTTGCCAAGGTCGGGGTCGAGGGTCCGAGTCCCTTTTCCCGCTCTAAAAAAGAGAGAACCACTTCAAAGTGGTTCTTTCTTTTTTTGTGCATCGGGATAAAAAGGGACTCGGGCCCGAGAAGAGGGTGCGACTGAAATTTTTCACATGCGAACATCGTGAGCATAACTGAAAAATTTCAGCACTTGAGGCGTAAGCCTCAAGCCCGCAGGGCGAGGCTTCGGCTCGCGTAGCGAGGGCCCGAAGCCAAGTCGTCCCTTTTCCATTTCACCGAGTATAGGAAAGGACCGGACCCGAGTAATCCAATTCCCCGCTCTATGCTTTTAGTCCTTTATGCAACGGACGTTATACGCTACATTTTCCTTGCCATCACTTTGATACAAGAACATGGTGTTGCCGACGTCAATGTGCAAATAGAACCCTGCAGAACTCCAGAAATAAGCGCCCGAGCCTTCAAACATATAAGTTCGATCTCCAGACAGGAGCCCTCCAGGACGCGCATAGAACCTATATTCATTCGTTCCAAACTCACTTTTCCAGTAAAGTGACACACTGACTTTTCTTGGGGATCCGCCGACCGCCCTTAAGAAGACCTGCCAATCATAGTTGCTAGGTAAATGCCATCCGCTAGGACAAACACCCTGGACAGGCAAGGTTGGCGTACATAACTCTTTGATACCGCAGCCCTTGCCATCCGAACTCCATACACCCGCACTGTCCATCGCGGAAGCCCAGGTGTAATAGCGACCATACTTGATACAATCACCCGAATGACTAAAACAGAAATTGCTGGAATCACGGGAATCCGGGTCCGCCTTGTAAGAGAACTTCAAGTTTTCCGCCATCCAGGTCTGTTCACCAATCGTCACAGTCCCGTAGGTCTGACCATCACGCTCGTCAGTCATGGTTCCCGTCACCACCGTCGAAGGGTCAACAACCGCCTGATTGACGCTACTGCTGGACTCAATTACCATGCGACTGCTTGATTTCGGCGTAGCGCTAGAAGATGAAGGGACAACATCCTTAACACAACGGACGGAATATCCTTCGTATTTGAAGAAGGAGTAATTTTTCATGACTATGTCGGCGGAATAAAAAGATATGCCGTACGCATCATTACCGGAACCGCACTCTGTAGCAGTCCAGAAGTACGCTTGGCTAGACCTTTCCGTATACGCCACACGGGAGGCCACACCCATGGAGCTTCTGCCCGCAGGGAGCACAGAAAACTCATAGGCATCCGTCCCTTCTTTATCAATAAACCAACTTTTGGTGGACTTGAGCAATCTACCCGCTTCAGATTCATCTCCGACTTCCTCAATCAATCTGGTCCACTCGTATTGCGTAGGCAGATGCCAATCCTTAGGGCAAGCCCCCCGCACAGGATATGTCGGGTAACAGCTCTTACCATTGCCACAGCCCTTGCCATTATCAGAAAATATGGCAGCACTGTCCATCGCGGCAGCCCAGGTGTAAAGGCGACCGTACCAGGAGCAGTAGGAGGAATCTCCTTTATAACAGACGCTGATGGAGTCAAGGGAATCTGAGGCCACCAAGTAAGCGTAGTTCAGGTTCCGTGCCATCCAGGTCTGTTCGCCAATCGTTACAGTCCTATAAACCTGGCCGTCGCGGTAGTCCGTCAGGGTGTTGTTTTTGGCATCGTAAACGCTTCTGTCATCGCCCACGCCGAACGACGACGGAATGCTCGAAGAACTGCGTTCTTCGCTACTGGAAGTTCCGCTGCTAGAAGCCGCGCTGCTGGACGATACACTGCTGGAGCTACTTTGTTCAAAGGTCCCTGAGCTGGTCGAAGGGCCACTAGAACTGGACTTGCCGCTGCTAGAAGACACACTGCTGGAGGACTCGCTGGAACTTTTCGCGTCCTTGCCACTGCTGGATGTCGCGCTGCTGGAACTTTTCGCATCCTTACCGCTATCAGAAGATTTCGCGGAACTGCTGGAGCCAGCGTTCTCGCTGCTAGAACTGGACTTGCCGCTGCTGGAAGACACGCCGCCCACAGGAATCCACTCTTCGTCGGAACAGGTGTAAAGGATGTCTTCCTTGGACGCAAGGGCGTACTGTCCTTCCCTTTTTTTATTGCAGACCTTGAAGTCCTCCGGCTCGTCCTCTGTCTGGGAAACCTGAATCCATTTGTACTTGCCGTCGGATTCAGCACAGACATAGGGAGTGTCCTTGACAAACTCGAGGTTGCCCTCCTTCTTGGAGGTACAGTTGCTCAGGTCGTCGATGGACAGGACAGCATTGTCGGGCTGTTTCTCTGGGAGCGCGCTAAAGTCGCTATCGTCGTCACCGCAGGCAGCCAAGCCCAGGGCCGCCACGAACGCAACTGAGTAAACCTGGAGTTTTCGCATAAAAGAACCTCCTGTTCAAACTACATTATTCCGCCTAGTTGTGCAATAGCCCGAGCGACAGGCCGGCTATTCTTTTTCCCATTTCAGAACAGGGAATCCGTCATTTAAGCCGGAATCGTAGACAAACTCGTCACCGAGGAGCTCGGCAAAGTCTTTCGACTGCATTTCTTTTGCAGCTTTAGGAGTGGCGACTCCGCCACCGTTATTGAGGCCGAAAGGTTCCTGTTCATCTTGCTCAAGGTAATAGTAATCAGCCATGGTCGTATTGTAGTTATAACCAATCATCAGGCCAACTAAAGAATCACCATCAACCTTGCCGGTGCTGTAGGCCGCGCTGGTGACGCCTTCTTTATTATAAGAGAAGATTCCACCAACAAAATCACCACCATGAATATTTCCTCTATTGTACAAATTCTTTGATGTAACATATGACGCAGAACCAACTACACCCGCGGTCCCATATTCACCTTCAATATCAGCAACGTTGCCAAGCAATGAAATGGTTCCCGAGCACGCCACGCCAGAAATACCACCAACATACCTTTTTCCTGCAACTGTTCCTTGATTGTATGCATTAGAAAAAGAGCCACATTTATAAGCCTCTATACAAGAATAAGAACTGCTTTCTTTGCTATATGACGCATTCCCTCCGCAAAGTCCAGAAATTCCACCAACAAAGTGTTTTGCTGTAATTTTTCCATTGTTTTTTAAGTTTTTAAATTCATTTCTTGAGGAACTTCCGATAATCCCAACAACACCTCCCACAAAACCGACTCCATCTATAGGAGAAAAATTTTCAGCGTCATCTAAAGTCACGCTGGCAGCGCATCCTGCGACACCTCCAACTTTGGAACTACCGCTAACGATTCCTTTATTTACAACATTTTTTATAACTGAATTTGAGGAATAATTTTTTTGATAAGAATCCCCCACAACACCACCGACACATTCTTCCTTTCCAGAGACACTTGCCAAGTTTGTCAATTTTTCTACAGTACCGGTATTGTATCCAACTAAGCCTCCTGTGAATTTTCCTCCACTCACCCAGGAATTTTCGAGAGATACATTCTGTACAGTTCCACTACTATTCCCGAACAATCCGTTGTGCGTACTGGTTGTATTGACAAACATGCCACTCACGGTATGGTTATTGCCATCGAAGTTGCCCGTGAACGCTACACTTGAATTGCCGATGGGCGTCCATTTATGAAGTTTTGTGGAATCTGCAACGAGAGCACCCTTGTCGTCAATAATATCTTCCTCATTAAGATAGATGTCTGCACCGAGCTTATAATATTTGCCTTGATAATCGGAGTCATTTGAACCAACAACAAAAGACAGTTTTGCCAACTGTTCCGCGGTCAAAATAATGTAGGGACTGAGTTTGGTTCCAGCACCACAGGCAAAATCCTTGGCTGTCGTTCCGTCCCACGGGTTACCCGGTTCTCCGACGCAATCTTCATCCATTTTTTCAGCAGAGCTGCTAGATGAGTTCTTGCCTTTGCTACTAGAACTTTTGGAGTCGCTTTCCTTAGCGCTAGATTTCTTGTCGGAAGATTCACTGCTAGAACTTTTCTTCTTCTGCGAAGAACTTGAAAGCTCAGAAGACTCTTCATTGTCATCACTAGCAGATACTGTCTGCGAACAAGCAGCCATTATTGAGGCTATTCCCAAGCAAATAAACCATCTAGACATACGAATTTCCCAACAAAAGAATCTGTCTTTTGAAAATATATTCTTTTTTGAAAAAAAAGCCCCTTCACAAATCCTACGTGAGCGAGGACACGGGGGTTTTAGGGGGTGGCCCCCTAGGCGTGATGTGAACCCCAAAAGTTGGACACAACTTTTGAGGATTTATGAATCACTATAAAGAAGCTGAATGGCAAAAAGCCTTTGATTTATGCAAGGAAGGCGTAAATCCTAGGTCCATATCAAGAATTGTGGGTCTTTCAGAGCGAGACGTCAAGCATAGGTGC
>CACXKY010000030.1 GCA_902768325.1 Fibrobacter succinogenes | reverse complement strand
ATCGCTGGATGACCTCTGTTCCGATGATTAGCCTCGATGGCGGCAAAACAAAGCTGCCCATGACGGTTGATTCGGAACGCTGCGGCTGGTTTTACTATACATTCTCGTCTGAACACCCGGTTACCGATAATGTTGTGTTCATGCTCAATGGTGCCAAGAGCCTTGCCGATGCTATTGGTGTGAATGGTACTGCTGAAGAAGGGGAAACTGCTGTGCCGATTCCTCTGCAGACTTATTATGAAGCACTCTCTTCGACGAATGAAGTCTTCTTCATTTCGGAGAGGGATTTGTGGTCGGCTGAAGGCGATGGTGGTTTTTATGGTTCTGACCCTCAGGTGGATGGATTTTGCCAGTTTAACTTAAGTGCGATTATTTACGATACCGATGCTAGCTTGCACCCGTCGTTCTCTTGTGTGGCGGATGGTGGAGGGGCTCCTGCGGAAGGCTGTCAGATGGGTGCCCAGGGCTATACTGCACAGCAGGCGCAGAACTATGTCACGAACTGTATCGGCATCCACCATGGCATCGTCGTTGACACCCTCGGTCCCGATAAGAAGCCGCACCTCGCCAACACGGCGAACGCCAAGGCGTGCTTCCCGAATTCCCAGATCTTTGAACAGATGTTCACGTACACGCAGGGCGTGAACGAGGTGACCTGTTTCGACATTCCGTTTGAACGTGCTGAAACGGGCCGCTGGGAATTTGATTCCGACAAGTTCACCAGCCCGGGCACGGATGTCATAGGCGGTTTCTATCCGGTTGAAAACATTGAAAATGCCGACGTCTTGAAGGCTGATCCCTCTCAGACTCCTGTTGCGGCTGCACGTACCAAGCGCCCGGCTCAGGGACCGGTGTACATGAACCCCTGGCTGCGCGCAGTTGACGCAACCCTTGGCGAAGATGCTCCGCGTATGGACCTGATGTGTAATGGTCCCGGTTGGAACAAGGGCGTTGCCAGGTCTGATTGCGAAGGCCTCTATGGTAATGGGGACGACCTGTCTGACGTTCTTCCCTCCGCTACCCAGATGGGTTACGACTTTGTCTGGTGCTGGGGTAGCTATTGCAATACCAGCCGTCCTGATGGCTGGCCGCTTTTCGAAACCGGAACTGAAAAATCGGTGGCCTTCTCCGCCGATGCCGATATCCGCTGGCAGTCCGAAGTTAAGGCGGGCAAAGGTGGCCGTAACCAGCACTTCTGTCTTGAATCCCATATGTCGTTCGTCTATGAGCGGGGTCAGCGCTTTAGCATCCGCGGTGATGACGATATTTGGGTGTTTATCGATAACAAGCTCGCTGTGGACCTCGGTGGTACTCACTTTGCCGCCCCTGGCTACGTGAAACTCGACGACTTTGCCGGCAGGAGCGGTAAACTTACGGAAGGGAAAACCTATGACCTCGACATTTTCCTTTGCGATCGCCGTTCTCCCATGAGCAACGTGACAATCAAGACGGATATGCCGGTTGTGCAGAAACAGGGCATGATCGATATCCCGTCCAAGTCTGGTACTAAGGAAACGCATAAACTTGTGATTCTGAACAATGCTGGCGGATGCAATTCGTCCGGTCGAGATTCGATTGCTGACTTCACGCCTAAATATTCCTTGATTCTTGCTAATGGCGATGTCGTGATGGACAACCTCCCCTTGGGAGAGGTCAGCAAGGGCTGTATCGATTTGTCTAACAAGACGGTTCCTGTTATCACCAAGGACAAGTGCACGCTTGCTTCGGGACGCTACTATCTTGTTGTCTCGTATGAAGGCATGTCGAAGAAAATTGCTTTCAAGGTGGCTGGCGGCGAATTGGATGTTGCGACGAGGGACGCTGTTGTGATTGATACAAACGGTGTGCTCGTTGAAGGTAAAAAATACCCGTTTGTGAAAAGAGCCTTGGCCGGGGAAAAAGTCCCGGTGTATATATCAAGTGTTGCTGACCCGTGTCAGGGAAAAGAATCCTGCTCGGATGCTCTCTTGATGGATGTATCCTCTGCTGCGGGACGTTCCTATGTCCTTGCAACAGATGATGACCTGAATGTCTATGTGAAGAATTCGAAGGGCATATTTGAAATACTGCCCTCCGGTTCTGCTAGGACGGTTGGCGCATCTGGTGTCGACACCGTGTATGTGACGGTTCCCTTGGTTGCTCTCAACAAGGCCGTCGAAACCTTCCATGTCGGTGTTGCTGGTTCTACCATGGCCGCGATTGACTTCGTTGCCCCGGTTATCCGGTTCATGAAGGATGCTACCACGACGACGGAAGTTGTTATTGGCGACGATCATTCCGTGGAACGCAAGGTGGACACCTACTATGACTTCTATCTCGCCGCGTTCATGCCGGGTGAAGATGGAACCTTGTCGTTCTGCGAGGAATGTAACTTCCCGCTGATGCTCGGCAACAGTACTTCTTCGAAGCTTGAACTCAAGAATGATTCTATTGCCATTGTCAAGGGCCATGCCAAGATAACGCTCCGTTCGACGAAGGAATACCGTACCAGCAAGGACGCTTCCAAGCGCAATCCGGCGACCATCCATATTGAAGGCGAAAATCCGACACTGATTGTTGCGACCTTCTCGCCGATCTACTTCAGCAAAAACAGTACCTACGAGGGAATCAAAATGCCTGAAGTTTTGGCTTCGTCGGGCTTTAGCGTAAGGCAGGCCGGGCCGAATACCTTCACCATCGTGTTTGGCAATTCCGGTAAGTCCGTGCAGAAGTTTGCGGTAATGGACCTGATGGGCGCGGTTGTCCAAAAGGGCGAGACGCACCTGCGCGAAACTTCCGTGAGCTTGCAGAATACGGGTACCTACATCATCCGCGTGGGTAACGAATCCCGCGTGGTGAACGTCAAGGTTGCTGAAGGTAATTAGTAAACGCGCCTTTCCTTGAGGCGCATCTCGAATTCGCTGCGGGGCAGGGGCTTGTCGTAGAAGAAGCCCTGGACCATCGGGCAGTTGATTCCCTTGAGGAATTCCAGCTGGCTCTTGGTTTCGACGCCTTCGGCGATAACTTCCTTGTCCAACTCCTGCATCATGTTCACCATGTTCTTGAGGACAATCTTGTCTTGCTCGTTGTTCTTGTCCATGTTTTCGAGCAGGGACTTGTCGAGCTTGATGATGTTCGCATCGATGTTGGTGAGCGCGTTCAGCGTAGAGGAACCGGTTCCGAAGTCGTCGATAGATACGGAAATGCCTTTTTCGCGCAGCTTGTTCACGAAGTCCTGCATCGCAACGCTGTCTTCGAAGTCAGAAACTTCGGTCAGCTCGATTTCGATGTACTTGCTGTCGATGTTGTATCTGCTCATGACGGCAAGGATCTCGTTTGCGAGGGCCTTGTTCTTGAGATGCTGTTTCGAGAAGTTCGAAGAAATGCGTACGGGAGTGATACCTTCGTCTATCCATTTGCGAAGGTCGCTACAGACCATTTCGAATACGTAGAAATCCAGCTGGCAGATGGAAGCTTCCTTCTCGAGGACGGGGAGGAATTCTGCCGGCGGAGCAATGCGGTCGCCGAGGTTCCAGCGGACAAGGGCTTCTCCACCATAGAGTTCACCGGAATCGATGCGCACCTTGGGCTGGTAGTAAACGACAAATTCATGTTTCTTGAAGGCTTCCTGGAAGGTGGCGGAAATCTTCTTTTCGTGCATGATGCTTTCGAGCATCTTGGGGGAGTAATAGACGACATCCTTCCCGTACTCGTTTTTCGCGATGTTTAGGGCGATGGAACTGCCGTGCATGACATCCCCCATGGAATCGCTCTGCTTTGCCGGGCAGATGCCCATGCGCGTCTGGATGCTGAAGGTATGCAAGACGTTGCGCTGGCTAAAGGATAGTTCGACGTTCGAAAACTTCTGGATGAAGGTGTCGACGTACTCGTTCTGGATGAACGTGAAGAAGTTGTCACCGCCGAGGCGGGCGATTTCGCCTTTGCCCCTGACGAAATCCTGGGCCATCCTCGCGAACATGATGATGCCCTGGTCGCCGACAATGCCACCGAGGGTGTTGTTGATGAATTTGTAGTTCTTGAGGTTGATGAAGATGCCCGTATACTGGGAGAACTTCTTGGCAATCTTGATGTTGAGGCCCTTCTGCATGAGGTCACCCATGTTCGGGATGCCGGTCATGGTATCGGTGGCGCGTGCCTTGGTGATGAGCCCCGTCAAAAGGGTGCGCTCGATCTGGAGGAAAATATCCTGGGCGACAACCTTGATGATGCGGATTTCTTCTTCGTTGAACTTGTGGCGGCTCAGCGGGTTCACCGAGAGGCTGAAAATGCCGTTGTCCCCGGTGCGGAAGCTTTCGATAAGGGCGGCGAGGCTGCATCCGTCGGGCGATTCAAAGAACGTCCAGTTGGCGTTGTAGGCGTTCCTGTCGGCAGGGTTCATAAGACTTGCTTTTACAAGGCCGATATTCAGGGCTTGGGCTATGGGAGCGATAGACGCGCTGATGGCCTTTGCCATGTCGTCTAGAGACGAGCAGTTCTTCTGGAACGCACTCCTGAACGCTCGATACGTATCTTTAAAGAAAAGCAAATCCATATTGCCCTTATCCTACATGCACCAAAATTGCGCGAAAAATCTAGAAAAATTGTAACAATATTCAAAGGTCCGAATTTTATCTTGTTGAATATCATGGAGTTACGTCGTGCCAGCCTTGCCGGGGTCGCTTTGCGTAAGGCTCCAAATGGTCGACAGAATATGTAAAGAAGGCCTTTTTTTCTATCTTTTTGCCCGAAATTTACGAGGTATCCTCTATGACAGCTGAGGCAGAAAAGCCAAACATCATAACGTCGTCCCTGGACTTTTTAGTCAATTGGGGCCGGACGAATTCCCTTTGGCCGTTCCCCTATGGCACGGCATGTTGTGCAATCGAGTTCATGAGTACGGAAGTGGGTCGTTATGACCTTTCCCGTATTGGTTCAGAATACGTGCGCTTTACGCCGCGTCAGTCCGACGTGCTGCTGGTCGCAGGTACGATTACCTACAAGCAGGCTCCGATCTTGAAGCGCATCTATGAACAGATGGCGGAACCGCGCTGGGTGATTGCGATGGGCGCTTGCGCCTGTTCTGGCGGCTTCTATGACTGCTATTGCACGGTTCCCGGTATCGACCACATCATCCCGGTAGACGTCTATATAGGTGGTTGCCCGAGCCGTCCGGAAGCGTTCTTTGACGCGATGTTCGACCTGCAGAAGAAGATCAAGGACGAGTCCTACATGAAGCAGCGTGCCGAACGCGTGAAGGACCAGCTGGAAATGATCAAGGCGAAGACAGCCGAAGCCAAGGCGAACGCCAAGGAGTTTGCCCGCGAGAAGGTCGTGGACATTAAGGACTTCGTGGTGTCCAAGGAACAAGAAATTGTCAAGAAGGCCCAGTTCTGGAAGGAGTAAGGATGAATACTGTTGAAGAAATCTTCTCCGTCCTGGAGGAAAAGTTTGGCGTAAAGCGCGATACGCGCGACAAGTGGGGCGTTTGTGCTGTCGTTGGCGCCGCCTACCTGCATAACGTGGTCCAGTTCCTCAAGGATTCTGCGGCCATCAAGTTCGAAATGCTCGTGGATATCGCGGGTATCGACTACCTGACCTACCCGAATCACGAAGGACCGCGATTTGCCGTTTCTTACGCGTTCAAGAGCGTGTCTACTCCGGGCCAGCGCATCCGTCTTAAGGTGCAGGTCTCCGAAGACAGCCTGAAGGTCCCGACCATCAGCGACCTGTTCGCCAACGCCAACTGGTATGAACGCGAAGTGTTCGACCAGTTCGGGATTGTGTTCACGGGTCACCCGGACCTCCGCCGCCTGTTGAACCATGTGGAATTTGTCGGTCACCCGCTCCGTAAGGATTACCCTGCGCAGAAGCGTCAGTGGCTCTCCACCAACGACTACCTGCTCCCGGCCTTGGAAAAGCGCCTGGAAGACCTCGGTTATAGGGTCGTCCAGCGTAGCAAGGAAGTAGGGACCAACGACAACGAATTTTTGGAAGGGAGTATCAAAGAATGATCGTACTGGATCCTAATGGCGAAAAGCTGAACTTGATGCCCTTGAACGTGGGTCCGAGCCATCCGGCGACCCACGGCTGTTTGCGTTTCCTTGCCGCCATGGACGGCGAAACCATCGTTGCGAGCGTCGAAGAAATCGGCTACCTGCACCGCGGGTTCGAGAAGATGGTGGAACGCGGCACGTGGCAGCAGGTGCTGCCCTATACTGACCGCCTCAACTACTGCTCGGCGATTATGAACAATATCGCGTTCTGCCGCACGGTGGAAACGATGTTCGGTATTGAACTGCCGGAACGTTGCAAGGTGCTCCGCGTGATTGTGAACGAACTTAGCCGTATCAACGACCACTTTGTGTGCATCGCGGCTGCGTTCCAGGACTTGGGCGGTACGACTCCGTTCATGTACGCGTTCAACCCGCGTGAAGAAATCATGTGTATCTGGGAAAAGCTCACGGGTGCACGTCTTACGAACAGCTATGCCCGTATCGGCGGCCTCTACCGCGACAGCTACGACGGCTTTGAAAACGATGTGCTTGCCGCTCTCGATTCTACCGAGAAGGCCTTGAAGGACTTGCATGCGTGCCTCGACCGTAACCGCATCTTCCTCGACCGTACCGTGGGCATCGGCAAGATTTCTGCCGAACGCGCCATCAGCTACGGCTGGACGGGCCCCTGCCTTCGCGCTTCCGGCGTTGCAAGCGACCTGCGCAAGGACGAACCTTATTATGATTATGAAACCTACGACTGGGAAGTCGTGGTCGGCACCCAGGGCGACTGTAACGACCGCCTTCAGGTGCGCATGGCCGAAATCGAAGAATCCGTGAAGATCGTGCGCCAGGCCCTGAAGCGCCTCGCTCCGGGCCCGGTCGACATCGTCGACCCACGCATCCGCGTGCCGGCGCACAAGCTTGCCTACCAGGACATGGAAGGCCTTATCGGCCGCTTCAAGAGCGTCTATGAAGGCATCCGCGTCCCCGAAGGGGAATTCTATTGCGGTAGCGAATGCGCGAACGGCGAACTCGGCTTTACCATCGTCTCTGACGGCAGCGGCCATCCGTACCGCATCAAGGTGCGCCCGCCCTGCCTCACGCAGTTCGCTGCGTTCCACGAACTCGTGGAAGGTGGCCAGCTGGCCGACTCCATGGCCGTACTTTCTGGCCTCAACATCATTGCTGGAGAACTTGACCGATGAGAGATCATATTACTGGTGCAGTTCAGTTTGTATCGAACAACCGCTTGAAGTTTGGCGGCCCGCAAGAAGCGGTGACGGCCCTTCCGGATCCGGCGGAAACTTTCGGCCATGTAAACAAGGCCGTTCCTCAGCCCGCTCCGAAAGATGTGCTGGCGAAGCTCGATACTCCGGAAATCAAGGAACGCTGTGCGGACTTGCTCAGCCGTTACCCGGTCGGCCAGGGAGCGCTTCTCGAAGTGCTGTGGCTCGTGCAGGGCGTGTTCGGTTGGGTCCCCACGGAAGGCATCCGCTGGGCGGCAAACGTCTGCGGTTGCGCCCCGGCTCACGCTCTCGGCGTAGCGACGTTCTACACGATGTACAACCACGCTCCGAAGGGCAAGTTCCTTCTGCAGTTCTGCCGTAACATCAGCTGCGCCATCAAGGGCGCTCAGCCGCTGATCAAGTACGTCGAAAAGAAACTCGGTATCAAGTCCGGCGAAACGACTCCCGATGGACTCTTCACCATCTTGCAGGTGGAATGCCTCGGTAGTTGCGGCAACGGCCCGATGATGTTGGTGAACGATGACTTCGCGACCGACGTGATTGACGACCAGCTCAAGATGAAGCGCGGGACGACGCTCACCGAAGCGAGCATCGACCGCATTATCAACTGGTGCCGCGCTCATGAAAAGAATGTGCCGAAGCACGATGTGCTGGGCGGAACCGTGAAGGGCCACGGCGGTCATCCGGGTGCCCCGGGCGCTACGGCAAAGCCGCAGGTCGCCGATTATGCTCCGCCTTCTCCGGTGCTGAACGTAAAGGCCGAAGCCGATGAAACAGGCGCTACCCTCACTTGGAAGGGCGCTCCTGAATTTACGAAGATTGTCGTCGAAAAGAAGGACGGCAGCAGCTGGGTCGCCGTGGGCGAGCCCGGCGTGAAGGACAAGGCGTTCGTGGACGCTGCCGGTAAGGTCGGCGACGTGTACCGCATGATTGCCACTTCCGGTGAACGTACGGCCAAGCCTTCCAAGGAAGCCGTTACCACCCAGAAGCCGGCTCCGGTCGAGGAGGGCAAGTAATTATGGCAGAAGTAGTAAAAGTTTGTACTGCGAATTTCGGCAAGGGCGCCCAGGACATTGAAGTCTACAAGAAACTGGGTGGCTACGCCAATATTTCGGACCGCTTGTTCAACATGAGCCAGTTCGAAGTGATCGACTACGTGCAACGTTCCGGTCTTCGCGGCCGTGGCGGTGCAGGCTTCCCGACTGGTATGAAGTGGAGCTTTGTGCCCCGCAATTCCGGCAAGCCTGTTTATATCGTCGTGAACGCCGATGAAGGCGAAGGCGGAACGTTCAAGGACCACTTCCTGATGATGGAAGATCCGCACCGCTTGATCGAAGGCTTGATTATTGCAGCATGGGCTCTCGGTAGCCGCGCGGCCTACATCTACTGCCGTGGCGAATTCCTGCCCTGCATCGAAAGCCTGAACAAGGCCTTGAACCAGGCATACGCCGCCGGTTACCTCGGTGAAAACATTTGCGGTACGAAGTTCAGTTTCGATATTTTCGTCCACCGTGGCGCTGGCGCCTACATTTGCGGTGAAGAAACTGCTCTTATTAACTCGCTCGAAGGCCAGAAGGGCCAGCCCCGCCTGAAGCCGCCTTTCCCGGCGGTGAGCGGTGCCTGGAAATCCCCGACTTGCGTGAACAACGTCGAAACCATTATGGCCCTCCCGTGGATTTTCCAGCATGAACCCGAAGAATATGCCAAGATGGGTACTCCCCGTGCTGGCGGTACCAAGGTGTTCTGCATTAGTGGCGATGTCAAGAATCCGGGCGTGTACGAAGCCCCGCTTGGCACTCCGATGATGACGATGATTAACGAATATGCCGGCGGTATCGTGGGCGGGAACCTGAAGGCGGTTTTGCCGGGCGGTTCTTCTTGCGCTCCGCTGAACGCTGGCGAATGCGCCGTCGCGACGATGGACTATGAATGCCTCGCCTCGATGAAGACGATGTTCGGTTCGGGCGCCATGATCGTGATTAACGATACGCACAACATGGCTGAACTCCTGAACGTGCTCGGTAACTTCTACAGCCACGAATCTTGCGGCCAGTGCACTCCGTGCCGCGAAGGTACGGGCCTCTTGCACCGCATTCTGAACCAGATTGTGGAAGGTAAGGGCCACGATGGCGACGTCGAGCTCATGCAGAGCCTTTCCGGTGGATTTGGCGGTGTGACGATTTGCCCGCTTTCCATTTCTCTCGGCGGCCCCGTCTCGAGCTACACGGCCAAGTTCAGAGCCGACTTCGATGAACTGATTGCAAAGAACCCCGACCACGCCAAGCTGGTAATAATATGAGTAACTACTACAACATGCCGAAACTCCCGACCGAGAACAGCCCGAAGGTGGAAATCTTCGTGGACGACAAGCCGGTGATGGTTCCAGGCGACACGAACCTCCTCGAAGCCCTCAAGGCTGTCGGGATTGAAACTCCCCACGTATGTTACCATCCTTACCTGCCGGTATCGGGTAACTGCCGCCAGTGCCTGGTGGAACAGGAAGGCCCGCGTGGCCGCATGCTCGTGATTGCATGCTACACGCCTGTCGCTCCGGGTATGAAAATCTACACGCCGGCTTCCAGCGCCCGCGTGAAGAACGCCCGCAAGGCTACCCAGGAATTCATGCTGGTGAACCACCCGCTCGATTGCCCCATCTGCGACAAGGCCGGTGAATGCACCCTGCAGGAAAACTACATGGAAGCGGGCCAGAACGAATCCCGCATGCGTCCCGAATACGGCAAGAACTACCACGGCAATCCTGCGCACCAGTTTATCGATGCGAAGGGCCAGCTCCGTGGCGGTAAGCATGTGGACTTGGGCCCCCGCGTGTTGCTCGACGAAGAACGCTGCGTGCAGTGCGACCGTTGCGTACGCTTTATGCGTAGCATCGCCGGTTCCGAACAGCTGCAGCTCGCCGGCCGTGCCGACCACACTTACATTACCACGTTCCCGGGCGAAAAGCTTGACCACGAATACGACTTGTGCGTCACCGACGTTTGCCCGGTGGGTGCCATGACCGCGAAGTACTTCCGCTTCCAGAAGCGCGTATGGCTCCTTTCTCACACGCCGACCATTTCGATGGACGATTCCCTCGGTGCGAACATCTGGCTCGACCATGCTGACGGTCACATCTACCGCGTGATGCCGCGTTGCAATCCCGAAGTGAACCGCAGCTGGCTTTCCAACACGAGCCGCCTCGCGTTCCAGAACTTCGACAAGAATCGCCTCCCGTCGATGGGCGTCCACAAAGTGACTTTCGGTAACGGCAAGATTGCGCTTGTCGTTGGCGGAACCTGCACGTTGGAAGACCTCGCTGCCCTCCGCATGCTCAAGGATTCCCTCGGTGACCGCGCCGAAATTTTCGGCGGCTCCCTCCTCAAGGTGGGCGCTCCGGACGGAATCGCGAAGAGCGGTGACCCGGTGGCGAACCGTGCCGGCATGAAGCTTCTGGGCTTTGCCGACGTTTCGGAATTCATGAAGCGCGCGTCCGAGTTCGAATCGCTCGTGACCGTGAACGCGGACCTGTTCGGTGAAGATCCTTCGGCGGCCAAGATGCTCGAAAAGATCAACTGCCGCGTGGCGCTTTCTCCGTTCGACGATGCGACGGTCAAGGAAGCTTCGATTGCCATTGGCGTGCGTCACTGGAGTGAAGTTCAGGGAACGATGGTGAACAGCCTCAACATCTTGCAGAAGTTGAACGCTTGCCCCGTCTGCCCCGATGAAGCCCTCTGGACTCCCTATGCGGCCCTTTCTTACATGGCCGGTAAAAAATTCGAATGCGCTTCGGAGGCGTTCAAGAAGGCGGGCGAATATGCGCCGGTCCTTGCTGGGCTCACCTACGATGCCATCAAGAATACAGGCAAGTTGCTCGAAGGAGGTAACGCCTAATGGATATTATTGAATCCAAAACCTGGGTGGAATGGATTATCACCATCGCGAAGTTCGGATTCTGCTTCGTCCCGGTCCTTTATATCTTGTTGCTTATCCCCATGGAACGCCGTGGTGCAGGCTTCATGCAGGACCGTCAAGGGCCGAACCGTTCCTATATCAAGATTCCTTTCTTCGGAAAGATCCGTGTATTCGGTTACGTGCAGAACATGTGCGACGGTACCAAGCTGTTCTTCAAGGAAATGTTCGCCCCTGCCGGCGTGAACAAGGTGCTTTATTACGTGGCTCCGGCAATCCCGTTCGCCATCGTGTTCCTTAGCCCCTGCGTGATTCCTTGGTTCGGCCCGATGGTATTCGAATGGGGCGGTCAGACCGTCCGTATCGCAGGTTCCATCGTTGATTCCGACGTGGGCGTGCTCTTGCTCTTCGGTTTCAGTTCCCTTTCGGCTTACGGTGCCGTGCTGGCCGGTTGGGCTTCCAAGTCCAAGTACAGCTTCCTCGGTGCGCTGCGTACGAGCTCCATGACCATCAGTTACGAAGTCTGCCTTGGACTTTCCATGATGGGCGTTCTGCTGCTCGCGGGTTCCTTCAACCTGACGGATATCGTGACCTGGCAGGAAAACCACGTGTGGGGCATTGTCGCCCAGCCGGTGGCCTTCTTCTGCTTCCTGATTGCAAGTATCGCGGAAACGGGCCGTGCCCCGTTTGACGTCGCCGAAGGTGAACCTGAACTTGTCGCCGGTTACCATACGGAATATGGTGCCATGCAGTTCGGCCTCTTCTACATGGGCGAATACTCGCACATCTGCATCAACAGCTTCCTCATTGCGACTTTGTTCCTCGGCGGTTACTCGGTTCCGTTTGTGACGACCGAGACGATGCAGGCCCACATGGGCGGCGCGCTCGCCATCCTCTGCGGTGTGCTTGCGTTCCTCGCGCTCGCGTTCCTGCACATGATCTACCGCTATTCCCGCAAGCTTGCCGCTTCCAAGCAGAGTAACAAGCTGGAAATCCTCCAGGAATACAAGCTCTATAAGATTGTCGCTTGGCTTGCCGCTGTGGTGTTCATCGCCCTTGGCGTCTGTGCCTGGCTCTTCTATAATCCGGCAAACTTTATCGTGAACGGCATTGCCGTGGGCAGCCTCGCCACCGCAGTCGGTACGGCGCTGATCCACTTGCTCGTTCTCGTGGTGAAGAGCATCATGTTCTGCTGGGTGTGGATTTGGGTCCGCTGGACGCTCCCGCGCTTCCGCTATGACCATGTGATGCACCTCGGTTGGAAGATTATTTTGAACATCGCCCTCATCAACCTCGTGGTGACTGCCGTCATCGCGAAGCTTGTAGGAGGTAACTAATGCGCGTTATTAAACAGAAGCCCATGACTTGGGGCGAACGCCTTTACATTTTCGAAGCCCTTCGTGGCCTGTTCACGACCATCAAGCATGCGGCCCGCGGCTTGTTCCGCTACGAAACGTTGCCGACGATTTCGTACCCGGAAGGACAGCCCGAGGTTCGCAATACCTACCGCGCAAAGCACCGCTTGATGCTGCGCCCGGACGGAACTCCCCGCTGTGTCGCTTGTGGCATGTGCGCCGCGGCTTGCCCCGCGCACTGTATCTTCATCGAGGCGACGGCCAGTGATGACCCGCGTATCGAAAAGAAGGTCAAGCGCTTCGATATCGACCATTTGACTTGCGTGTTCTGCGGCCTTTGTGTAGAAGCCTGCCCGGTGGATGCGCTCCGCATGGATACGAAGGAAATCGTTTTCGAACACCGCACCCGCGATGAGTTCGTAGCGACCCTTGAAACCCTTACCGCTTGGAATCCGAAGGATTATCCGGACGACGAACAGAGCCAGGTGGCTCCGGGCGGGACCAAGAATGCCGAGGCCCGCAAGGTCTGGGGAATGGAGGTTAAGTAATGCTTGCCCTGATTTATTTCATCATCCTCGCCGTGATTGCCCTCGGGGCCGCCGTGTGCGTGTTCCTGAGCCGCCATCCTCTTTATGGCGCCCTCTCCCTGGTGACTTCCATGGTCGCCCTCGCTGGTATCTACGGCCTTATCGGTAGCCCCTTCCTCGGGGTCGTGCAGATTATGGTCTATGCCGGCGCTATCATGATGCTCGTGACGTTCGTGATCATGGTGCTGAACGGTGCCCGCGATTCCAAGACGCCGATGTTCGACAAGGTTTCGTTCTTTGTCATCCCGGCTGTCCTCGTGCTCGCCGGCCTGGTGGGCTTCGCCCTCGTGGGTGCTCCGCTCGCCTTTGACGAAACGGCACTCCGCGGCTCTGTCGCCCTCACTTCGCGCACGCTGTTCGATGTCGCCCAGACCGGTCCGGGCTACTTTATGCTGTTCGAGGTCCTTGGCCTGTTGCTGCTCTCCGCGATGGTTGCTGCAGTGCTCCTCGCCAAGAAGCGCCTCGGTTCCGTGCAATCCGAAAATACGGAGGAAGGTCACTAATGGAACTCCAGCCTATCTATATTCAAATCCTGGCCCTCGCGATTTTCGCCCTCGGTCTCATGACGGCCATTTCGCGCAGGAACCTGTTCTTCGTGCTCATGGGTGTTGAACTCGCCCTGAACGCGGTGAACCTTTCCTTTATCGGATTTTCCAAGACGCTGCCCGCCGACATGAGCGTTACCGGCCAGATTGTGCCGCTGTTCTCCATCGCCGTCGCCGCCGCTGAGGCTTGCGTCGGTTTCGCCATGGTCATCCTGCTGTTCCGCAAGAAGGAAAGCGTGGATTCCGATAACTATTCGAACATGAAGGGGTAATCGATGACAAACTTACCGCTTTGGCTCATTCCTCTGTTCCCGCTCGTGGCAACCATCTTGTTGGGAACGATCGCTGTTGTGTCTTCGGGTGGCAAGAAAGGTGCCGCTGAAGGCATTGTAGGCGCCCTCGCCGTTCTCTTTCCGGCAATGTCTTTTGCTGTCGTCGCCATCCTTGCGTACGGCATGCCTGAAGCTGGGATTCGCGAGACGCTCTGCAACTGGATCGATATCCCGCTGTTCAAGGCCGACATCGGCTTTATGTTTGACGGGCTTTCCCGCATCATGCTCCTGTTCGTGACGGGCATCGGTACGCTCATCACGATGTACTCTATCGGTTACATGCACGGCGACCGCGGCTTTGCCCGCTTCTTCGCCTACATCAACCTCTTCTTGTTCAGCATGATTGTGCTCGTGCTTTCCGACAACTTGCTCCTCACGTTCCTCGGTTGGGAAGGCGTGGGCCTCTGCTCTTACCTCCTGATCGGTTTCTGGAACAAGGATGTCAATAACTGCAAGGCCGCGAACAAGGCGTTCATCGTGAACCGCGTGGGCGATATCGGCTTCTTGCTCGGTATGCTCTGCCTCGTGACGGTGGGCGGTTCCGGCATCCTCAATTACGATGCCCTTACGTCTTTCATCCAGATGATTATGACTGCCGGTCATGTCGAGATTGTGCTTCCGGTACTCTCGCTGACGGGCCTCCTCTTCTTTATCGGCTGTACGGGTAAGTCCGCCCAGATTCCGCTCCTCACCTGGCTCCCCGATGCCATGGCGGGTCCGACTCCGGTTTCTGCCCTTATCCATGCCGCGACCATGGTGACTTCTGGTGTCTACCTGCTTGCCCGCTTGGGAAGTATGTTCGCCATCCTCCCGGTGGTCCTCGACATCATCACCGTCATCGGTATGCTGACTGCTTTCTGGGCTGCGATGGCTGGCCTCTTCCAGAACGATATCAAGAAGGTCCTCGCTTACTCCACGATTAGCCAGCTGGGCTATATGTTCATGGCGGCGGGCGTGTGTGCCTTTGACGCTTCGATTTTCCACGTGTTTACCCACGCCTTCTTCAAGGCGGCCCTCTTCCTCGGTGCGGGCGCCGTGATTCATGCGCTCGCGGGTGAACAGGATATGCGCAAGATGGGCGGGCTCGTCAAGAAGACCCCTGTTACGGCCTGTGTGATGATTTTCGCGTTCTTCGCGATTATCGGTTTCCCGGGCTTTGCCGGCTTCTGGTCCAAGGACCTGATTCTTGAACGCCTGTTCATGAGCGGCCCGATGGGCCCGGCCTTCTATGTGATTGGCCTCTTCACGGCGGTGATTACGGCTGTCTACATGGGCCGCCTCATCATCCTCACGTTCTTCGGTGAATACCGCGGTTCCAAGGAAAGCGAAGAGCACATCCACGAGGCTCCGGCTTGCATGTTGCTCCCGATGGTGATTCTTGCGTTCGGCGCTATCTTTGCCGGTTACCTCTGGGCCGATTCTATCGGCATCACGTTCTTCCGCGATAGCCTCGCTCCGGTGGTGGGTTCTGCACAGGCCTACGCTGCGACGATGCATTCTGCCGCCCATGTGAACCCGATGATCTTCGCCGGCCTCGGCACGCTTGCCGCGCTGCTCGGTATGTTCATCGCCTACAAGGTCTACGGCAATGCCCGCGTGCCTGCCGCGAAGGGCAGTTCCGCTCCGGAAGGCCGCAAGGCGACCTGGACGTTCTTCTTTGACTATGTTCACAAGTATTGCGGGATTATCCCGGTACAGGTTCTCGCCTGGATTTGCGACGTCGTCGTCGACAAGATTCTGCAGGCGACCCAGTGGACCCTTGGTGCTATCGCCACAATTCTCGGTGACGGCGCTACGGTTATCCAGGTGCGCAAGGTCCGCTTGCAGGTCGCGTTTAGCGTCGCGGGTGTGGCTGCACTTGTACTTGTTGTTCTTCTGACTGGAGGGTTGATCTAATGCTGTTGCATATCCTCGTCCTGGCTCCGTTCATTGCCGCCATCCTCATGGTGGCGACATCCAAGGAAGACCCGAAGTCGTCTTCGCGTCTCGCCTTTATTTTCGGCCTCGCTTTCGTCGCCCTCTCGGTGATGCTGATTGCAGCCGGCAACAAGGCGACCGACCCGATTGAATGGTTCCGCATTCCCGGTACCAAGGGCCCTGTCTATTACTACCTCTACAGCCACGGTCTGGGCGCCTGGATGGTGTTCCTCTCCACGGCCCTTTCGTTGGTGGCCCTCGTTTCGGCCCGCGTCACCTCTTGCAAGAACTACAGGAACTTCGCTATCGGCATTTTCGCCTTGATGGGTGCGATGAACGGAACGTTCCTTGCTGCCGACGCGGTGCTGTTCTTCTTCTTCTTCGAGGCGATGGTTATCCCGGCGGCAATCCTGATTGCCGGCTTCGGCGGAGAAAAGCGTAGGGAAGCGGCGATGACGTTCGCCATCTACACGTTGGTGGGTTCAGCCCCCATGATGATTTCCCTGCTTTACCTGCTTACGATTGCCGACAACTCGCTGCTCCTTTCGCTCGCGATGGCGCTGCAGCAGCTCCCTGCCGGTACGCAGGCGGCAATCCTCGCAAGTTTCTTGCTCGCCTTTGTCGTGAAGACTCCGATCTTCCCGTTCCATGGCTGGCAGGCGATTACGTATTCTGAAGCTCCGGCTCCGCTTTCTGCAATTCTGACCGGTGCCATGAGCAAGGCGGGCGTGTTCGGCTTTATCGCCTGGATCCTCCCGATCTTCCCGCTCAATATGGGCATCGTTTCGACGATGATGTGGCTTGGCCTTGCAACCGCTGTTTACGGGGCGCTGATGGCGCTGCGTGCGACGGACGGCAAAAAACTCCTCGCTTTTAGTTCCATGAGCCACTTGGGTATCGCGGTCGCGGGCGTGTTCAGCCTTTCCGAGGCGATGCTCCCGGCGGTCCTCGTGCTGCTCGTTGCCCACGGCCTCTGCGCCGGCGCCCAGTTCTTCTTGATGGGTATTGCCGAACGTATGGCGGGTACGCGTGAACTCGATAAGCTTGGCGGCCTTGCTGGCAATAGCCCGGTTTTCAGCACGCTCTTTGGCGCGCTCGGCGTGATGTCGCTCGCGGTTCCCGGTACGGCCGGGTTCGTCGGCGAATTCACGGTGCTCCTCTCCCTGTGGGACATGGGTCCGCTTGCGGCGCTCGTCATGGGCTTCACCATGATTCTTTCTGCGGCCTACATGCTGCGCTTTATCCAGAAGGTAATCTTCGGTAAGGCTTCGGGCAGCTACGATAATGGCCCGCGTACTTCCGGCCTGGAAGGCGCTTCCATCGGCGTGATGGCGGTGCTCCTGCTCGTCTTCGGTTTCCATCCCGCTTTCGTGACCGATTCGCTCCACCTCTTCGATGAAGAAGCCGTGGAACAGATGACGGACGCTGGCAAGGACGCTTCTGCCGAAGAAGCTGCAGAAGCCGACGAGGGCGACTCGGAAGAACTTCCGCAGGCAATGACTCCGGAAGAAATCGCCCAGCTGGATTCCTCGCTCAAGGCGAACGGTTTTAGTGACGAAGAACGCAAGTCCCTGATTACCCAGGTCGTGGGTGCCGAAGCGGCGCTTGCGCTCGAAAGCAGGGTGCAGGCGGGCCTTGATTCGGCGGCTGCTCCCACAAATGAAGAAGCTCTGAACAAGGAGGCTTCCAATGACTAATTTCATCAACCTGTTGCCCATTGCCATTGTCGCCCTGGGCGCCCTCGTGACGCTTGCTTCCGAGCCGTTCATCAGGGACGAAAACAAGCACAAGATCCTCCCGTGGGTCGCTTCGCTGTTTGTCGTCGGGGCCATGGCCTCTTTCGCGGTTGTCAATACCGATACGCTTTATAACCTCTATGCGATGGACCCGATCCGCCGTCTGCTCGGCGAAGCTGTCCTCCTTTGCACGTTCCTCGGTGTTGCGGGCCTCCAGTGGACCCTCGGCCACGAGAAGTTCAAGGGCGGTGAAGCCTACGGGCTTATGCTCCTCGCTACCTGCGGTGCTCTGTTCATGACGCAGGCTATCGACTTCCTGTCCCTCTTCCTGGGTATGGAACTCGCGAGCTTCCCGGTATACGCCCTCGTGGGTATCCGCCGTCACGAAGAAAACGCCGGTGAAGGCGTGTTCAAGTACTTCGTCTCGGGCTCCATCTTTAGCGCGCTCTACCTCTATGGTGTCGCCATGATCTACGGTGCTACCGGTGGAACGAGCTTCTTCGCTCCGGTTCTTGAAGGCCGTGGCGCCATCTACGGCGTCGGCATCCTGTTCGTGATTTTCGGCCTGCTCTTCAAGGCCGGTGCTGCCCCGTTCCACTTCTGGGTCGCAGACGTCTATACGGGCGCCTCTGTCGCCGTGACCGGTTTCATGGCCGCCGTCGTGAAGGTCGGCGCCCTTGCCGCCCTCGGTTCCGTGTGGCTTGGCTTGCTCATTGCGAAGTCTGCTTCCGCCCCTGCCTGGAACTTGTCTGAACCGGTGACGGTGGCAAGCCAGTCCAAGGCGCTTTTCCTGGTTATCGTGATTGTCGCCTTGCTCTCGATGGTCATCGGTGCCTTCAGCGGCCTTGCGCAGAAGTCCATCCGCCGCATCTTGGCTTTCTCCGCCGTGATGAACGCGGGCTTCCTCGCGATTGCCTTCCTGTTGCCGAACTATGCGGGTGAAGGTTCCGTGCAGCTTGGCCCCATGGCCTACTTCCTTGTGACCTACGCCGTGGCAAGTGCCGGTGCGCTGACGGGTATCGCTTACCTTGCCGGTCGCGATGACCGCAACGAGAATCTGGATGACCTCTGTGGCCGCGGCCGCAAGCGTCCTTTCGTCGCCCTCGGCGTTGTCGTGTGCCTTGCAAGCCTCGCGGGTCTTCCGCCTGTCGCTGGCTTCCTCGCCAAGTTTACGCTGTTCACCGGTGCGTTCGCTGCTGGTCTCGGCTGGCTCGCTGCGGCAGCCTTCCTGCTTTCGCTCGTGGCTGCCGTCTATTACCTGCGCATCGCTTACGTGCTCTTCATGCCCGCGCGTGAAGAATGCGAATGCAAGTGCTGCTGCACTAGCACGCCGTTCAGTTACCTCTTGAAGTTCGCTGTTGCTGTTGCCGCGATCGCCTTGATCGTGGTGAGCGTCCTGCCGGGTATCGCCCTGCTGTAACAGCTTCGGAAATTTCCGATGCAAGATAGCCGCCTCTTTCGCTTTCTGCAATTTGCCCTCGGGCAACTGCAAGAATACGAGGGCGGCTTTTCTGATGAAGAATGGAAAAAGCTCTATGCGCTGGCTGTTCGCCAGTCGCTTATCGGGGTATTCTATGCCGGAATCCAGCGCCTGCCTGTAGACAAGCGCCCTCCGCGCCAGCTGCTGTTGCGCTGGTCGTTCCAGGCTGAAACCATCAAGGGCATGAACGCTCTGCAGAACCGCGAAGCATCTCGCCTTACCGCGTTGTTCGCGAAGGAAGGCCGCCGGACTGCCGTCCTGAAGGGGCAGGCCAACGCCCGGCTTTATCCCGATGCGTTCATCCGGCAGCCGGGCGATATCGACCTTTGGGTCGATGGCGGCCGTGAAAGCGTCGAGGCGCTCCTACAGAAGATGAACCTGCTTGGCGCGCCTTCTATTTCCAAGCATCATCTGGAGCTCGCCAAAGAGGGCAGCGAAGTCCCCGTCGAAATTCATTTCAAGCCGGCGGCGGGTTCGCGGAATCCGAAATCTTACCGCGCCTTGATGGAATTCCTGGAAAGGGAAATCCTGAAATCGGAGATGGTGCCCGAAGGCTTCTATGTACCGCCGCTCCAGTTCGCGCTCGTGATGCAGCTTTCGCATATCTACCAGCACTTTTTCGGGAGCGGTATCGGACTCCGCCAGCTGATGGACTACAGCCAGCTTTTGCGTGCCTCAACGCCTGAAATCCGTAACGAAATTTCACCGCTGTTGCGCTCGATGGGGCTGCACCATATCGCGGCAGCGCTCATGTGGGTAGAGCAGGAGGTGTTCGGTATCGCCGACGATATGCTGCTCTGCACGCCCGACGCCCGTCGTGGCCGCGTTTTGCTCCGCGAAGTGATGGAGGGCGGCAATTTCGGAAACTATGCCGAGAAGTACCGCCATTCTGTTTTCGTGCGCTGGCTCAAGGACCGCGTCCATGCGGTACGCCACCTCTCCTTCGATTTCAAGGAAGTGCTCTGGTGCGAAATCAGGTACTGGATTGCGACGGTCAAATTAATCCCGAAACGCATTCGTGTGGGCAAGCTTGGCCTCGGTGGCCGCTGAGTTTTGTAATTTTGGGATGAAGAAAAGGATTTATTATGGATAAAATTTATCGTTCTGGAATCGGTTTCGACGTCCACAAACTCGTAGAAGGCCGCAAGTGCATCATTGGCGGCGTAGATATCCCTTATGAAAAAGGCTTGCTCGGCCACAGCGATGCCGACGTCTTGCTGCATGCGATTAGCGATGCTCTGCTCGGGGCCGCAGGCCTCGGTGATATCGGTACGTATTTCCCGGACACCGATCCCGCGTTCAAGGGGGCAGATAGCCTGGAACTCTTGCGCAAGGTGGGTGAGGAAGTCCGTAAGGCGGGCTTTGAAATCGTGAATATCGACAGCATCGTGATGTGCGAACGTCCGAAGGTGAATCCGCACAAGGACGCCATGAAGGCAAATATCGCCCGCGTTTTGGGCCTTGACGTGAAACAGATTGGCATCAAGGGCACTACGACCGAAAAACTCGGCTTTACCGGCCGCGGCGAAGGCATCGCGAGCCAGGCGATTGCGATGGTGCGTAGCATTTAGTTTGTTCTAGACCGGCCGTCCAGAACGGATTCAAAATAAATTTTGTAAATAAGCTATATTTCAAAGGCTTAGAAGGCCTTAATAGGAGGAATATATGCTTAAGAAATTCTTTGCGATAGAATCGCTGCTTTTAGCGGTGCTAGTCCAATTTTCATTTGCGGCTTGGGATGGTTCTGCCCAAAAGCCGCAGCGTGTCGTCGTCAATGACACGAACTATTACGAAATCACCTCTCCCGAAGAGCTGATTGGTTATTTGGATTCAATTTTGCCGTTCACGAACGATATCTATAACGAGAACGCCTATCTGAAAAACGATATTGTTTTTGGCGAGGATACCTCCAAGCTTTGTACAAAGGTCTGGCAGCGCGTCGGAGCCGGCAATTTCTTGAGCAAGTTTGATGGCCGCGGCCACACTATTTACGGACTCAACGCCACTAATTCTCTGTTCGTGAGAATCGGGCAAAGCGATGGTGAAGTCCGCAACCTGAATATTGCGAACAGTTCGATTGGAAGTGATACGGCTTATGCGACTGGAGCGGTTGCCGATTTTGCGCATACATTAATTCAGAATGTGAATGTCTATAACACCGATGTCCGGGCAATGGGGTATGCGGGCGGCATTGTTGGCAACGTGATTTGGTATAGCGAAGAAAAAGGGGCGCACATCCTTAATTCCAATGTTGTGGGTGGCTCCGTGCATGCAGGTGTGTATGTCGGCGGCATTGTGGGCTATATGCTGGGTACGGTCAAGAATAGCACCAGTTCTGCTCGCGTCTATACGCTCAATTATGATTCCCTTATGATTACTCCGGATGTTAGTCGGTATGTTGGGGGGATTGCTGGTTATATTTCGTCGAGAGATTCCCGTACTCTTGAAAATTGTGTGAACTATGGGAACGTAGAAGTCAATGAAACGGTCTACGCCCTCTATGCGGGCGGAATCGCCGGTTTTGTTGAAGGCGGGGCGCACCATCTCGAAAATTACGGAAATGTCTTTGTAAAGCAGTTTTCGCCTGTATCTGGGAGTCAGCTGAGGCCTGTTAATACCTATTCTTATGTTGGTGGAGCTATTGGATATCTGGAAGCCTATAGGACAGACGATTCGACGTTTAACGTGACGAACCGTGGCCATGTTGTTGCCGATGTAAATAGTCTTGTGGAAAAGGGAAGCCTTTATGCTGGCGGCGCGATTGGCTATTTGAATAGCGTCGGAGTTTCCAATCTGATGAATCTAGGTGCGGTAGAAGCGAAGGGTAGAGGAAGATTCATGTCGGTGATGGCAGGTGGGCTTCTTGGCCAAGGCCGTGCGAACACCTATACGGATCAGTTCTCGAGATTTATGAACTGGGGTGATGTCTATGCCGACGGTACGTACGAAACGTATGTCGGGGGTATAATGGGCTACTTGAATAACGGCTTTAGTGAACAGAGCTCGCTGCGTGAATCGTTCAATTACGGCGACGTGACGGGTACGGTGGCCGATACGACGTCGATGGTTTATTATCTGGTGGCGGGCGGTATTGTCGGCTATGATGACGGCTGTATGGTATCGGATGTGTATAACCGAGGTTCCGTGAAGGCTCTGGGAACATTGCCGGATGCCAGCAGTTATGTCGGCGGCATTTTTGGACTCCAGAGGTACGTGTCTTACTATGTCAAGAATGGCTACAGCGCTGCGGATTCCCTGCAGGGTGATGTCGTTGGTGGCGTGGCGGGTTATCTGCTTGATGGCGGCATTCCTGTGAATACCTATTTTGACGTGACCCTTATAGATACGAATGGAATTGGTTTGGACTATTATGAAAGGGATTTGCCTGAATTCGGGAAAACGACTGCTGAATTGAAAACGGCTGAAATGACGTCCCTGTTAAATACGGAAAACGGAACGGTTGAAGCCCGCAACCTTTGGGTGTTCCATGGCGATTATCCGGTATTCTACTTTGACACGTTGGTAATCGCGGATTCCATTCCTTCCGGCGACAGTACGGTGGTGACGGACTCGATTCCTTCTGGTGACAGCACGGTGGTAACGGATTCTATTCCTTCCGGTGACAGCACTGTGGTGACGGACTCTATACCTTCTGGCGACAGCACGGTGGTAACGGATTCTATTCCTTCCGGCGACAGCACGGTAGTGACGGACTCCATACCTTCTGGCGACAGTACGGTGGTGACGGACTCGATTCCTTCCGGCGACAGCACTGTGGTGACGGATTCCCTGCCTGATAATCCTGACCAGCCCTTGGTTCTGCCGAAGCTTGCGGCGCATATGATGCAGGTGGAGGTCTCTGCCCGGACCATTTTGGTGAAGGGCCTTGCCGAAAGGCAGCCGGTCATGCTGTTTGACATGCACGGGCGCTTGGTGAAGTCTGTCCGGTTCCACGGGACTGCCGTAAACCTGACCGTCCCGATGGCGGGCCGCTACATCGTTCGAAGCGGTAGGAATTCGCGCCTGGTAAATGTGCGCTAGCTATTAATGTGATAATGATTTAAGAATTGTAAACCCCGTCTTTACGGGGTTTTTTCTATATTTTACCTGAACTTTACAAACAACAATTCACCGCCATGAGCCCGAACTAGCTGAAAGGCAGCGACGATGATCCGGTAGTGGCGCTTCATAGGAAGGTCCTATAATTATGACTTGGATGGCGTTAAAAATGTTAGGGTGCCTAGCCCTGCTCATGTTCGGTATGAAGTCCATGAGTGAGGCTTTGCAAAAAATGGCCGGTCCGCAGCTCAGACATGTGCTCGGAACCATGACCACGAATCGTTTCACGGGAATGCTCACCGGCATGTTCGTTACAGCCTCAGTACAAAGTTCGACCGCCACCACGTTGATGACGGTCTCTTTTGTTAATGCGGGGCTCCTTACGCTCATGCAGGCCATCTCGATTATCCTCGGCGCCCACATCGGTACGACGGTAACGGCATGGATCATGAGCCTCGGGTTCTCGTTCAACATCGCGAACTTCGTCTACCCGGCGTTCTTCATCGGTATCATTCTCGTGTACCTGAACAAGAAGCGCGTGCTGGGCGAGTTCCTGTTCGGTGTCGGTTTCCTCTTCCTCGGTCTTACGACCCTCAAGGAAACTGGTTTCGCGGTAGTACAGGATCCGGGTGCGAGCGCTTCCATCAGTTCGTTTTTTGCCCGCTTCAGCGACCCGAACTTCTTCAACTCGCTGTTCTTCCTCGTGATGGGTACGGTGCTTACCCTGTGCGTGCAGTCTTCTGCCGCCATCATGGCCATCACGATGATCCTCTGCTCCACCGGCGTGCTCCATATTGACCAGGGCATCATGCTCGTGCTTGGCGAAAACATCGGTACGACGATTACCGCGAACATCGTGGCGCTTTCCGCCAATACGCAGGCTCGCCGCGCGGCCCTTGCTCACTTTACGATTAACGTGATAGGCGTTATCTGGGTAATCATCGTGCTCAAGTGGTTCCTCGCTGCCGTCTGTAACGTGGTTGGCTTCGACCTCTCCATCCACATGGGCGAACCGGGTTACGAAAAGAACCTTGCGAAGATTTCCGTGGTGCTCGCCACGTTCCACTCGGCGTTCAACGTCTCGAACACATTCATCCAGATTTGGTTCATCAAGTACATCGAAAAATTTGTTTGCAGGGTCATTAAGCCCAAGAAATCCGATGAAGAGGAAGATTCCCGCCTGCACTTCATTAGCTCTGGCCTGATGGGCACTCCGGAACTCTCGCTCCTTGAGGCCCGCAAGGAAATCAGCCTGTTCGCGACCCGCACTCGCAAGATGTTCAACTTCGTACCGAACCTGCTCGAAATGAAGGAAGAGAACGACTTCGTGAAGTTGTTCGCCCGCATTGAGAAGTACGAAGGCATCAGCGACAACATGGAAATAGAGATTGCGAAGTACCTGAACCAGGTGAGCGAAGGCCGCCTGAGCCCGGAGAGCAAGACGACCATTCAGGCAATGCTCAGGGAAATTTCCGAAATCGAAAGCATTGGCGATTCCTGCTACAACATGGCGCGCGCCATCAACCGCAAGTTCCGCAGCAAGGAAGATTTTACCGCGGAGCAGTACGAGCATATCAAGCATATCATGGGCCTGTGCGACAAGGCGCTCGAGCATATGATAGCTGTTCTCGACGATAGCCAGCAGGTGGATGCGAACCGTACGCTGAACCTGGAAAACGAGATTAACGACTACCGCAAGCTCCTCAAGGAGAAGAATGTCAACGATATCGAAAACCAGAAGTACAGCTACCAGATGGGCGTGCACTACATGGACGTGGTGAACGACTGCGAAAAGCTGGGCGACTACGTGGTGAATGTGGTAGAGGCTCACGCCAACAAGAAATTCTCTACATAAATTTGCCTATAAACGTCGCCATACGGCATCGCGCTCGCACTCGCTGTATTTCTATACAGCTTCGGTTCGCGCTCTTTGCTACTGAGACTCCGCGCTTTAGCGCGGGAAATGGGCTTTGCCCATTGTTCGTCGAAGGATGTCGTAATCATATCTTGTCGGAAACTTGTTTCCGTTTCAAGATATAGATTAGGACCTTGCTCGTTTCTAGGTGAATTTTGAAGATAGGCTTTTCTAGTCAAATTCTGATTTGTAAAATCCATGTAAAGTGTAAATAAAACCTTTGCGAAGCTTTTGTTTTAGACATTGCATTGACTGTATTGTGTTTTTATCTTGGTGATTGGAAAATCCGCAAACTATGAATACGATCTACATTGTTGAAGACGATTCCGAAATCCGCGAGATGGAAGCCTACGCGCTTAAAAGTAGCGGTTTTGATGTGAACGCTTTCGACTGCGGGAAGGGCTTAGACGAGGCTGTCAAGACATACGTGCCCGACCTGATTATTCTCGATATCATGTTGCCGGGAGAAGATGGCCTAAGTATTCTGAGGCGCCTCCGCGCACAGGACGCTACTAAGAGTGTCCCTGTCATCATGATTACTGCCAAGGGCTCTGAAATCGAAAAGGTCAAGGGTCTCGACGCGGGTGCGGACGATTACATTGCAAAGCCTTTCGGTATTCTGGAATTCATTTCGCGCGTCAAGGCGCTGCTCCGCCGTGCGGGCACGCTGAAAGCCGATTCCGAGGAACAGACTTCGCTATCGCTCGGGGGTGTTTGCATCGATATGGGCAAGCGCATCGTTACCGCCGATGGCGGGAACGTGGAACTCACCTATAAGGAATACGAGCTCCTGAAACTTCTCATGTCTCAACCGGGGCTCGTCTATTCCAGGCAGCAGATTCTGGAAAAGATTTGGGGCATCGATTTCAAGATGGACACTCGAACGGTGGATATGCACATTAAGACCCTCCGACAAAAATTGGGTGAGCAAGGGTCCATCATTCAAACCGTCCGCAATGTAGGTTACAAGGCGCAATGAAGGACCGCATAAGATATAGCTTGATCTATATGGGGGTGATTGCAGCCCTGTGTGCGGTTTACTTTACAATGCAGGTTTTTGAAGGGGAAATGGCGGGCCAGCTCAAGAGCCAACTTCGCGAGAACCTGCGCCTGATAGAGACAGCGTATGTCGGGGAAGCCCTTGGCGACGAGCCTCAAAAGCTTTCAAAGTTTGCAAGCAAGGACCTTCGCATAACGCTCATCGATTCGAAGGGAGGAATCCTTTACGATAGCGATGCCGAAACGGTCAAGATGGAAAATCACAATGACCGCGAAGAGGTCATAGATGCCTTTGCGAAAGGGGCTGGCGAAGATCTCCGCTATTCCTCTACCTTGCAGGCAAAGGTGTTCTACTTTGCCAAGCGCCTGAATGATGGCAAGGTGCTGCGCCTCGGAATGCGCCAGGCGAACTTGCAGCAGGTATTTTCCAAGACGATTCCGTACCTTATTGTTTTATTGGCGGCCATTGTCGCTGCGGCAATTCTCATTGCATTCGGGCTTAGCCGAGCCTTCATTAGTCCGCTACAAAAGCTGGTGGACCAGTTGGGAACTCCCGAGTGGATGAAAATCGAGAACGTCTACAAGGAAATCGCACCGCTTGTCAATACCATACGCAAGCAGGATCTTGAGCTGCAGTTGACCATCGAGCAGCTCTCGAACGAAAAGCAGAAGATAACGCACCTGAAGGACGAGTTTACGGCGAATGCTTCTCACGAGTTGAAGACGCCGTTGACCTCTATTTCGGGCTATGCGGAACTTATCGAGAACGACATGGCAAAACCTGAAGATGTCAAGATGTTTGCGGGCAAAATCCACAAGGAAGCGCTCCGCCTGCAGTCCATCGCGAACGACATCATCACGCTCTCGAAACTGGATGGGCAACAAGGCGAACTGTTTGACCTGAACGAAAAGGTCAACCTCTGGAACGTGGCGCACGGCTGCGTCGAGGACCTTAGCCTGAAGGCAAGCAAAAAATCCGTATCAGTCTCGCTGGATGGCGATAAGGCTGCGGAAATCCAGGGAAACTCGAAACTGCTTTACGAGATGGTCTTTAACCTAGTGGATAACTCCATTCGCTATACGGAGCAAGGCGGCAAGGTTGCCGTTGTTGTTGAACCGGGCGCTATCGTGGTGAAGGATACCGGCATCGGCATTCCGGAAGAATGCCAGTCGCGTGTCTTTGAGCGCTTTTACCGCGTAGACAAGAGCCGTTCCAAGGAAACAGGTGGAACGGGGCTCGGGCTTGCTATCGTAAAGCACATAGCGGAAGTTCTCCACGCAACAATACAACTGAATTCGGCTGTCGGATTCGGTACTGAAATTAGGATTGGATTTAAAGTATGATTCTTGCAATTCTTAAAATGATTGGTTGCCTTGCGCTCCTCATGTTCGGCATGAAGACGATGAGTGAAGGCTTGCAGAAACTCACTGGCGGACACCTCCGCGCCGTTCTTGGTACCATGACCAAGCATCGCCTGGGCGGACTCCTTACAGGAACGTTCGTTACCGCGGCCGTGCAGTCCTCGACGGCGACGACCGTCATGACGGTCAGTTTCGTGAACGCGGGCTTGCTTACCCTTGTACAGGCCATTCCCGTGATTATGGGCGCGAACATCGGAACTACGGTTACGGCGTGGATCATGTCGGTATTCGGTTTCCAGTTCAACATGAGCAGCTTCGTGTGGCCGTTTTTCGGGCTTGGTATCGCTCTCTCGTACGTGCGCAAGAACAGCGTGAAGAGCTTCGGTGAATTCGTTTTCGGTTTTGCGTTCATGTTCCTGGGGCTCACGACTCTCCGCGAGAATGCGGTGGCGATGGACCTCTCGCACAACCAGGCGGTCATCGACTTCTTCGCGTCTACGGGTGGCTGGGGCATCTTCAGTACGCTCCTGTTCTTGCTCCTGGGCGGCATCCTCACGATGTGCGTGCAGTCTTCTGCCGCCATCATGGCGATTACGCTTATCCTCTGCAGCAGCGGCGTACTCCCGATTTACCAGGGCATCGCTCTTGTGATGGGCGAGAACATCGGTACCACGGTCACCTCGAACCTCGCGGCTCTCTCGGCGAGTACGCAGGCGCGTCGCGCGGCATTGGCGCACATGCTCTTCAACGTGTTCGGCGTGGTGTGGGTGCTCATTGTATTCCACCCGTTCGTGAACATGGTCTGCCACCTGGTGGGCTTCGACCCGAGCTTTGTGCCGCATACCGAAGAAGAAATTGCCCAGGCAAGCGTGCGAGTGACCTATGCACTCTCCGGCTTCCACACGGCATTCAACATCTGCAACGTTCTTATCCTTATCTGGTTCATCAGACCGATGGAAAAACTCATTTGCAAGATTATCCGCGAGAAGGAGGACCCGGAGGATTTCAGCATCAAGTTCATCAGCGCAGGCCTCATGAGCACTGCGGAACTCTCGTTGTTCGAGGCCCGCAAGGAAATCAACCTGTTCGCCGAACGTACGCTCAAAATGTTCCGCTTTGTGCCCGAACTTGTAAAGCTTAAGGACGAGGGTGAGTTCGCGAAACTCTTTGCACGCATCGAAAAATACGAGGGTATCAGCGACAAGCTGGAAATGGAAATCGGTGAATACCTGAACAAGGTAAGCGAAGGCCGCCTAAGCCCCGAAAGTAAGACTAAACTGCAGTGCATGCTCAAGGAAATTTCCGAAATCGAGAGTATTGGCGACGCCTGCTACAACATGGCCCGCGTTCTCAATCGCAAGTTCAAGTGCGGCGAAGATTATACCGAAGAGCAGTACACTCGTATCGATGGCATGATGAAGTTCTGCGACCAGATGCTCTCCCAGATGCTCCTGGTTGTCGAGAACAAGCCTGAAGCCAATCCCAAAACGGTCCTTTCGCTGGAATACGAAATCAACGATTATCGCAAGTTACTCAAGGAGCTCAACGTGAACGACTTGAACGCACAGCGTTACAGCTACCAGATGGGCGTGCATTACATGGATTTGATTAACGACTGCGAAAAGCTGGGCGACTACGTGGTGAACGTGGTCGAAGCCCACGTGAACAGGAAGTTCTCAGGCTAGCCCTTGGCGCTATCCAGCGCTTCGCCAGCCAGTTCTACACAACGGTTGCAGGGAATAATCTTTGCCGGGCGGATTTCCCCACAGCGGGTGCATCCCTGGGCTCCCTGCTTAAAGAAATCTTCGATTGCGCCGGCATGGTCCGGCATCATCGTCTTTGCGGCGTAGAGCGCTCCGCACAGTCCGTCGGGGGCCTTGCCCCCACCAAAGTTCCGGAAAGCTTCTGCGGCTTTTACCGCGTCTTCTTCCGTTTTACCCGAAGCGCGGGCGAATCCGTAGGCGACCGCCATGGCGCAGTTACCGCGATGGTCGGCGTGGAATGTCTTTGAGATTTCTGCAATGGAGTCTTTCATGTCCATAAATTACAAAAAAACTCCCCGGGCCGACCGGAGAGTTCTTTATGTTTATAGGAGAGAGATTCTTAAAGCGAGGTCTTGAACGTCCTGGAACCGACCTTCACGATGTACATGCCCTTGGCACCGGTGTAGACCTTCTGCTGGCAGCCGAGACCGCGGGTTGTGCGGACGACATGGCCGAGGCTGTTGAATACGGTGATGGGCTTGCCCTGGGCGTTGGCGACTACGATGTAGTTGTCAGAGGACCTGAATACGGCGACCGAGAGCAGGCTCGGGTCTTCAGGCAGGGCTTCGGTAGAGCTGGTGATTGCCGTGCTGGAAGAAGATCTTCCGAAGGAGTTCGAGGACCTTCCGAAGGAGTTGGAAGACCTTCCGAAAGAATTAGAGGACTTTTCGACAGTGGCAGAAGAAGTCGGGACGCTAGCAGAAGATTTGACGCTGGCGGAGGATTCCGGAGAGGGGCCCGAGCCGCCTTCGCCCGCGATGACGATTTCGCCCGCGTTCGGGACGGCATCGAAGTACACGTAGCCGCCGTCAATCTTGGATTCGAGCTTGGCGCCCGCCTGCGTCACGTTGGCAGTGGAACCGCTGTACTTGACGCGCAGGGAGAGCGGGTAGTCATAATTGGAAACGTTGTCCTTGATGTTGTGAGTCAGCTGGACTGTGATGGTGCTACCGCTAGAGGAAGCCTGGGCCTTCGATGCCTTACGTTCCTTGAGATACATGGCGACATGGCCCATCGGGGCGACCCAGATGTCCTTGTCGTTCTGCTGGGCCCACTTGAGGGCGCCATCGATAGCGTTGATATCCGTCGGCGAGTAGTTGGCGTTGCCGTTTTGCTTGCCCTGGAAACCATGGGTGAGGAATGCGGCCCAGCCGTTGCTCTGGATGACTTTCTGCATTCTGCCGGTAAAGTCGTTCGTGCTCTTGAGCTGGCCTTCGGCACCGGTCATGGTGGCTGGCACCTGAGCCCAGTTGGAGGGGCCGTCCTTGCCCATTTCATCGCCCATGCCTTTCCAACTACCGTTGCAGATACGGCCCACGATGTAGTTCTGGAGAACGGCGCTTTCGTTAGGCACGTTGCAGTTCGGGTAGGCGACCGTGATGATGCCGTACTTTTGGTTGATCTTGCCTTTGATGGCGTTCTTCGAGGAGGCTTCTTCGCCGCTCATGTTATTGCCGTGGGTGTTGCTGTGGCTTGCGATTTCATGCCCTTCGTCGGCCAGGCCCTGGAATCCGCTCCAGTTGGGGTTCCAGTTCACCACCAAGTTGAAGGTAGCCTTGTAGCCATACTTCTTGAACATCGGGCCAGCATCAGTCACGTGGCTCGGAGCACCGTCATCGAACGTGAAAGACGCTGCACCCTTGCGGAAACCCGACCAGGTTGCGATTTCGACGTCCTGTGCGAAAGAAAGACCCACGCCGAACGTAACGACGGCAGTAATGGCCATTGCTTTGGGGAAAGTTTTGAATTCCATAATCACTCCATAAATTGTCTATAAAGAATTTATATTATTGGAGGGAAAGTCGGTTTTTTCCAAATTTTTTTTTGTTGTATTTTTTAGCAACGCAAAATTGGCTTTTTTTGCATAAAATCGGCAATTTTGAGGGGTGTGCAGTAACTATATTGATGTCATGTTGTTCGATGAAATTGTAAAATCTTCGTATTCTGGGCCAGAATATCCTGTTTTGGGGGCATTTTCCAGGGAATGGGCGTTTTCTAGGCCTTTCGAGGGCCTGCGGGTGCTAGCGGCGACGCCGGTGTTCCGGAATACGCTGTTGCAGTACCGCGCGCTCCTGGCGGGTGGTGCCAACCTCGTTGTGGGAATTGCGGGCTCGGGTAAAGATTGTGCAGGGGCCGACGCTGCGGGTGCGGCGATGCCTTG
>CACXKY010000029.1 GCA_902768325.1 Fibrobacter succinogenes | reverse complement strand
TCTTCCTTCTTGCGCATGTTCTGCATGAATCCGAGGAACTTCTTCATCACGATGAAGACCACGATGGCGACGATGAGGAAGTCGACGATGCCGCCGATGAAGCTGCCGTAGGGGATGGTCACGCCTTCGGCAGTCGTAAAGGCCAGAGCCTTGAGGCCTTCGCCTGCGTCCTTGCCACCGCCCATGGCGATGATGGCCGTGACGCACGGCATGACGATGTCGTTCACGAAGGAGGTGACGATTTTACCGAAAGCACCACCGATGATCACACCGATGGCCATATCGACGATGTTTCCCTTGAATGCGAAGGCCTTGAACTCTTCGATCAGGGACGATGCTTTACCTTTGATACCCATGGGGGCTCCTTTGTTGATTGTTGTTGCAAAAAAAATAGTATTGTCACCCGGTTTGGCAAGCCGAATTTCTAAATTTGGCGCGCTATGTCATGGTTGATTCTGGCTTTCGCTTCGGCGGTTTTCCTCGGTTTCTACGATCTGGCCAAGAAAAAATCGGTGCAGGATAACGCGGTCCGGCCGGTCCTTTGCCTGTGTAGCGCCTTCTATGCGCTGTTCATGCTGCCGGTGCTTTTGACAGGGCATTGCGAGCCGCTTTCGCTGCACGACCACCTGCTCTTGATGGCGAAGGCGGTTATCGTGGGGCTGAGCTGGCTTTTTACGTACAACGCCATCGCGCATATGCCGCTGTCCATTTCGACGACGATCCGTGCGCTCGCCCCGCTGTTTACCATCATGATTGCGGTCGGGTTCATGGGGGAACGTCCGTTCGCGCTGCAGTGGGTGGGTATTGCCATCTGCGTGTGTTCGTACATCGGGCTCAGCATGGCGGGCCGGAAAGAGATGGGGCACTTTTTCAGCAACGGCTGGGTGGTGTCGATGCTTATCGGGACGATCCTCGCGAGCTGTAGCGGTATTTACGACAAGTTCATATTGCAGAGGATGAATTTCGAACCGATGACGGTACAGGTGTGGTTCAGCATCTACATGCTTGCGGTGCAGTTTATTACGACGGCGTTTACGTGGTTCCCGACGCGCAAGACGACGCCGCCGTTCCAGTTCCGCTGGAGCTTTATCGCGGTGGCGGCGCTGCTCATTATCGCGGACCGCTGTTACTTTTTGGCGGTGGGGAACCCCGACGCGCTCATCTCGATTATCACGGTGCTCAGGCGTTCGAGCGTGTTCATCAGCTTCTTGGCGGGGATTCTCATTTTCCGCGAGCGCAAGAGCAAGCTCAAGTTCGTGGCGCTGCTGGGCGTGGTCATCGGGCTCTGCCTGATTTCGCTCGGTAAGGGGTAGTTCCCGGGGCGTGCCCGGAAAATTTTCTATAATGGAAAGTATGAAGAAGATCGGTATCACGGGTGCCATCGGTGCGGGCAAGTCCTTTGCCGCTGCCCTCCTGCGGGAGCGCGGTTTCGAGGTGCTGGATGCCGATGCAGCGGTGCATGGACTGTACCGCGACTGTACGGCGCTGCGTGCGGAAATGACGGCGGCGTTCGGCCCGGAATGCCTTGTGGAAGGCGGGGTGAACCGCCGTTTTTTCGTGGAGCGCGTTTTTGCGGATAAGGCTGCCCGCGAAAAGCTCGAGGCGGTGGTGTACCCGCATTTGACGGAAGCTGTCCGTGCGTTTTTTGAAGGCGATTTTGAACGTCCGCGCTTTTTGGAGGCTGCCCTCCTTTCGCGTGCCCCGGGAATTGTCGCCCTGCTCGACGAAGTCTGGATTGTCGACGCACCCGAAGAGTTGCGTTTGCGCCGGTTGGTTGACCGCGGCCTCGACGAAGGTGATGCCCGCCGCCGCATTCAGGACCAGCGGGGCGCCTGTGACGAATCGCTGTTCGCGGGCAAGACCGTGCGCAAGCTTTTAAATACCGGCGATGCGGCTTCGCTGCTGCGACAGCTGGAAGAAATCCTTTAACAGCTTGGATGGAAAACGGCCCCCGGGGTGGGGGCCGTTTTTTGGATGGGGTTGGAATTGCAAATCTGCTTTAGCGGATGGTTTTCCCGCGCAGGTCGAAATACTTCTTGGTGCCGTCCGCAGCGGTTCTTTCGAGGCGGATGCTGTTGCCCTTGACGATGAGCCTGTTGCCTGCGGCCGCGGGCTTGAACAGCGGCTTCTTGGCGGGGATAGATTCGAGGTCGTTGTAGGTCGCCTTGCTCTTGGAAGAGGTGTCGTAAGTCTTGCCGGTAGAAAGGATGGCCTGGATGCTACCGACGAGGTAGGCGAAGGGGGCGTTCCAGTTGATGGCGACTTCGTTACTGGCAAAGCTGCAGGCGTTGTCGTAGTAGGCTTCTGCAGGCGGCTTGCCCTTGGCGTAGTCCTGCTTGCAGGTGCCGGCGTCGTTGGCGGTCGCGTTCGGGCCGCCGGAAAGCATGCCCGGGACCGGGGCTTCGATGCCGTCGGCTTGGCTGATGCGGTGGTGCGGGTTCATCACGGGGTTGACGCCGAAGCCGGTCAGGTAAGACTTGTCGAGCGGGTTCCTGCCCAGCATGTAGTCCACAAGGCCGATGGCCGCGTTGAGGTACTTGTCTTCTTTGGTAAGGATGTAGGCGTGGATGAGCACCATGCCCTTGTTGGCGGCCATGCTGTTGGAACCCCAGTAGAAATCGTTGTTCGTCATGGCGACGCCAAAGCCGTTCTTTTCGAGGGAGGCGACGTAGGCATCGGCCAGGGTGAAGATCAGCGCCTTCGCGGTATCGACGTCGGCTTCGTCGAAGACTTCCGGGTTCGTGGCGATGGTAAAGGCTTCGAGCATCAGGCTGTTCGACCAGCTCTGCAGCGTGGCCTTTTTGCGGGTATACTTGAGCGTATGGAGGGAATCGGAGAAGACCTTGTCGCCGGTGATGCGGTAGAGTTCGGCGTTGGTCCAGAGCTTGAGCGTCCAAGTGATGGAACCGGTGTAGGTTCCCGTGCCGACGTCCTTGGGCTGTTCAAAGGCGGCACTCGGGTGGGTGTAGGCCCACCAACGCGCCTTGACGGCGGCCTTGGCGCAAGAACTGGCGAAGGCGCTGTCGTAGGGGCTGTAGATGTCGGCGGCGAGGGCCATCACGGCGGCAAAGTTCCAGGTGGCTTCGACGCCCTTGCCGATTACAAAGCGCTGCGTGGTCGTCTTTTCGGGCATGACCATGCCGGCGAACTGCTTGGTAGTGAGCTTGTGGAAAACGCCACCGTCGGTATCTTGCATGGCGGCCATCCAATCGAGGTTCCAGCGGATTTCGTCAAGGATGTCCGGCACGTCGTTGCCGCTTTCGGGAATGTTCAGATTGAGAGTATCGAAGTACGCCTTGTTCTGCTGGTAGAGCTGCAGGAGCGTATAGGTCGTAATGCCGGAATTCACGATGTACTTGCCGTAGTCACCGGCGTCGTACCAGCCCTTGGGAGCGCTGATGGTCGAATCGGTGGTTTCGTGACCGGTGGAGGCGTGGTACTTGACGGAAGTATCCGGGTGGCCTGCCGCACGGGCGTAGATGCCGGCGTATTCTTCTTCGAGGGCGGTAGAGGCTCGCTGGAAGTAGAAGAACTTGAGGGCGCCCTTGGTGATGCCTTCGTAGGCGTTGTCATCGATAATGACGGGGTGGCCGACTTCTTCGTCGCCGATGAAGATGCTGTAGGTGCCGGGGACGTTCAGTTCGGTGAAGTCCACGAGCGAGGCGCTCTTGCCGGCCGGTTCCCAGGGCTGCGCTTCGGGGGCGGTCACGGTCAGTACGGCGTTCCCTTCGGCGTCCTTGAAGATGACATCTTCGCCGGCAGCGTCCACGACGGCAATCTGCTTGAGACCGCCGGTGAGGAAACCCACCTGGTTCTGGTAAACGGTGGCGGCGGAAACGGTGACGGCCGCACATGCCGAGGCTACGATAAAGTTCTTGAAGTTCATGGTAACAGTCCTCTCTGTTACCATATAAATTATAAACGAAAACGGCCATTTTGATAGATGGGTGGCCAAAAAGTGTTTTCACTAGAAACCACCGTGTTTACGGCTGTATCCAAGGCGCTTTTTCAGTGCCTAATGCGGCTTAAAAACGCTCTTTTTGATTCAAATAGAGAGAATCGGGCTTGACCGGCGTGCCCCAGGAATCGCCGCGGATAAATTCGGGATCGAGCGCTTTTTGGTCGTAGGCCCCGACGGTCCCGTAAAAATGGGAATTACGGAAAAGCCTGCACTGGTCCTTGGGCGTGTACTGCTTTTTATCATAGCGCGTACGGAAAATGAAGGATTTTTTCAATTCCCCTTCGGCACAGCAGTTCCACCACACGTTATTTTGTGCAAAGGATGGGTGCATGTGATTCGATCCGCCGCAATGGATGAGCGCGAAACCGGAAACGAGCTCGAAGAGGTTGTGCGAGGGCGGGCTCATCGGGCCTTCGGAAAAACCGTGGAAGTCGTAGTCGACCGGCTTGAAGACGGGATTCACGTACTGTACGCGGCTAAAGACGTTGCCGTAGGCGTTTCCTTCGCCGCCCATCATATCGGCATAGTGGCTGCGAAATTCGATGTCCTGGAACAGGTTGTCGCAGGCGTGTTCGTACACCTTGATTCCCTGGTGGCCGTCGTAGCCGTCAAAACGGAGGTTCGTTGCGGCGATGTTCCTGCTGTCCATAACGTACAGCGGGTTCGTGAAATTATGGAACTCGACGTTTTTGACGAATCCGTTCGCGACGCGCTTCATGTTGATGGCGTTCCAGCCGTAGTCCATCTCTTGCGTCTGCGCGACGGTGTAGTAACGGCGGTGACCGTGGTGGCGGAAAAGCCCGTTCCACGTGCTGTTCAGTTTCAGGTGGCGCAGCCCGATGTTCTCGAGCATCGGGACGTTAAAGAGCGCCGGTTCGTAAAGCATGTCGCAGTCGCGCCAGAGCGGTTGCACAAGCTCGACGGTATGTTCGTCGATGACGCGCTTGATTTCGATAAGCCACTGGTAAGAAGGCGCGCGTTCCGGGCCTGCCCGGCGGGCGGTCTGCCATTCTTCGCGGAACAGGTCCAGCCCGAGGATGTCCTTTAACAGGTTGCCGTCTTCGGTGGTGTTGTACAGCCCGAGCATGATGAACTTGGAAAGCTTGGATGAGTCTTCGACGTGCAGGATCGTTTCGCCCTTGTGCGACGTCTTGATCACGTTGGTCGCGAATTCGGGCGTCAGGATGTTTCCGTCGCTGCCCGGGTCGGAAAGCGAGGTGCTCTGCGTGAACGTCTCCTTGCGCTTTTTGAACTGCAGCCCGAAGAAGATGTTGCTCCGCTGTAGCGATTCGCCCGTGGTAATCAGGAACGGCGATAGCCAGGGATTGCGTTTACCGCTCACGAGGTTGTGGCAGAGGATGAGTTCCGCGAGGAGCTTGCCGTCTTTGCCCGTTTCGCCTTCCAGGATGATGTTGCTGTAGTTGATTTGCAGGAATCCCTTGCGGAAGCGGTACTTGCCCTTGGGGAAAAAGACGATGCCGCCGCCGGAGGTGCCCGCCTTGTCAATCGCCTTCTGGACGGCTTCGGTCTGGTCGTCTGCCGCATCGGGCGTTGCACCGAAATCGCAGACGTTGAACCGCGGGAAGTCTTCGCCGAAATCGTTACGCTGCCCGGCGTTGGAAAAGTTCGGAAGCTCGGGCATACAGCGGCTGAATTCCTTGCGTTTTTTGGCCTTGCCCGCGAGCTTCTTTCGCGAAGGCATGTGGCTTGCAATCACGAAATCCTTGCCGTGAACGACACCGAATTTGCAGTTGCGCAGGTAATAGCCGGCTACGACAAAAGGCAAAACATAGATGGCCTGGTGGTATTCCCACTGCACGATGACGAGGAGTGCGATTTCGATAAGGCGCACCGCTACCGTGAGGAATCGGTTCTGCCAGTTGATCTTGGCGAGCGTCCATTCGAAGGCGAAGCTGACGATGTAGGCGGCAACGGTGAAAATCCCGAGGTCAATCCACGAAAAACCGCTAGAAGAGAGAATGGTCGGATGGGAAATCGAAAAGTAGAGGGCGATTGCGACGGCGATATAGGTGATGGCTTGCGGCAGGCGGGTGCGGTAATGGTAGATGCCTGTACGCAACAGCAAATCGTTGCCGTAGATCTGGATTCCGACCCCAAAGAACAAGGTGGCCAAGGCGAAGCTGACGAGTGCGTTGAATTCCATAATCCTATAGGACCTTGTTGGACTTTTTCGGCCAACGGGGTGAAACGAGGAACATCATTCGGTGGATAAACATCATGGATGTCGCGCGGTAGAACAGGTTCTTGCGGACGAGAGTCTTCATTTCGCCAAGGCGCCCCTTGGAGTTGCCGGCCATCGTGTCGAATTCGTCAAGGCTTGCGAAGTTGTAGACCTTGCGGTAGAGCCAGAACATCACGGTTTCCATGGCGCGGGCGTTTCTCTGGTTCGTGATGTTTTTCGAGAGTTCGCGGTGGAGGTCGATAATGCGGAAGAGGCTTTCGATTCTCTTCTGGCGGTTTGTCGGGCTGCTGGTGAGGCTGCCGCTTTCGCGCCACAGGTAGTTGTAGTGGAACCAGGGGACGGTCTTGATTTTTTTGGCAAACGCCAGCATCCTCGGGGCGAATTCCATATCTTCGTGGACAATGCCTTCGACGAATTTTAACTGGTGTGCGTCCATCAGTTCTTTGCGGATGAGGAAGAGCTGTACAGGGGTGAAATCGATTTTGGCTTGAAGGAGTTCCAAGAAGTCGGTTTCGCGGATTTCGTTCCCCAACAGTTTGCGTTCCAAAACGATCTTGCCGTCGCTTTCGCGGTGCTCGCGGATGCGGAACAGGAATACGTCCGTATCGTCTTCGCGGATGAGCGGGAGGGCCTTTTCGAGGAAGCCGTCTTCGATCCAGTCGTCGCTGTCGACGAACCAGATGTATTTTCCGGTGGCGCGGACAAGCCCGGCGTTACGGGCAGCGCTCAGGCCGCGGTTTTCCTGTTCGATAATCTGGATGCCCAGTTCGCGTGCGGCGAATTCGCGGACTATTTCCATCGAGTTGTCGGGCGTACCGTCGTTCACGACGATGACTTCGACGGCGGAACGGTCAAATGCCTGCCCGAAAATACTCTGCAGTGTATGCCGGATGTATTTTTCCGATTTGTAGACGGGTATGATGACGGAGAGGAGCATTTGGACCTTTTTTGTTTCTTTGAAATATAGTTTAAACTGGATTCTCCATCGACTTTTTTTATATTGCGCATCATGTTTTGCAATAGAATCCTAGGGACGACTCACCACGGCACGTACAAGAAGGTTGTAGACGTGCCGCTCCTGCGCGAAGAGCTGAATGCGCATTCGATTCGCTGCATTGCCCGTGACGGCGTGGAAGTGGAAATCGAGGTGGACGAGGAATTGCAAGAAGGCGATATCGTGGCCGAGACGGAACAGAACGTCTATGCCATCAAGATTTACGTGCCCAAGAAAAAAGAACAGGCCGAAGAACCCCGCCGTTTCAAGAGCTATCTCTAAGCGTACGTTCCGGGACGCCTTTACTTGATGCTCAGGCTTTCGCGGACGCTCACGCGTTCCTTGCCGAGCAGCTTATAGAGCTTGCAGCGGAATAGCGGGATGGCGACGATAAGCCCCGCGATGACAATCGGTATCGAAAGGTATGCGGTATCGGGCTTGTTGAAGGTGCTGCGGCACCAGAGGCGCATCAAGAGCAGTATATACCAGTGGACGGCGAGGATGACGAGCGCGTTCCTCGAGATGTTCCGGAGGATCCCCTTTGCGATACGGATGGGCAGGAGGTTCGGGATTTTGTCCATGGCGACAAAGGCGGTGACAAGACCCGTGATGCCGAAGGCGGAACTCGCGATGAATTTCGGGAGGCTCTTGCCGAGGTCATTGTTCATGATGCTGAAATTCGGGTCGGGAATTTCGAAGGCCGCGTAGAGGACGAAGGCGGTCACGGAGGTCGCCACGATGAGGGTCCAGGGCGTAGCGCGTTTCCCTTTGGCGCAGAGGTTGTCGCGGATCGGGTCCTTGAAAAGCCACCCGCAGGCGAAGAAGAAGAGGACGGTCAGGTCGCGTTCGATTCCAAGCGGAAGGCGGATGTGGTACTTGTACAGGAGCCATCCTCCGGCGAGACTGGCGATTGCCGCGATGGCGACGATTACCTTGCTTGTCACCCCGAACTTGTTCTGGGGTCGCCTGTTTAGAACCTGCGAAAGAGCATTTGCAAGCGCTTGCACCCCGTAAAACATCAAGCTCACGGAATACAGCGTGAACACGAACCAGAGCGGCCCCGAGCCGATGGAAGATTTCCCGGCCACGAAGATTTTCGCGAGGTTCCAGTAGAGGTAATCCCACACGCTCGTGATTTCGGGACGGATGTTCATGATGGTCATGCGCGGCGTTTTCGGGAACAGGTCGAAGTTGTAGACGACCGGATCGATGGCTAGGAATAAAAGCGAAAGGCAAATATAGGGCAACAAAAGGACTTTGGTTTTGTGTACAAAGTAATCCTTGAAGTTGTTAAAGCGTCGCGTGCTGAAGAGCATGCCCGAAATAAAGAAGAAGGCCGACATGCGGAGCGCGCTTAAGTGGAGCGTCCCCATGTGCGTAGTCGGGAAGGTCTGTTCGACGTGGTAGAGGCAAACGAGTAAAAGCACGAATCCCTTGAATTCGTCAATCCACCCAATTCTTGCCGCCGCCTTTAATACCATCTTCTCTCGTCTGCGATTGTCGTTGTCGGTCCGTGACCGGGGAACACGATGGTTTCTCCCGGCAAGGTCAACAGCTTGCTTTTGATTCCGGAGACGAGCGCGTCTTCGTCACCGCCGAAGAGGTCGCTGCGCCCGCGGCTCCCTGCAAAAAGGATGTCGCCGGCAAACAGGAGCGGTGGCGCTTTTTGACCGTTCACATCACCGGGGGCTTCGCAGTAGAAAGCGAGTCCGCCGGGGGAGTGCCCTGCCACATGGATGACCTGCAGCTTGATTCCCGGGATTTCGACGGTATCGCCTTCGGCGAGGTAGTTCCCTAACGCCGGGGAGGCGGCCCGCATCGGGAGCCCGAACATCTGGCTCTGTTCTTCTTGCAGGTCCAATAGGAAAGCGTCTTCTTTGTGGGCTTCGGGGCTTACGCCGTACTTGCCTGCGATAAAGGCGTTGCCGAGCACATGGTCCAGGTGGAGGTGCGTGTTCAAAAGCCTCTTGACAGAAAGGCCGTTTTTCTCGAGATAATCGGAAAGGGCGGCCTCCTCGCGGGCATTCGAGGCGCTCGGGTCGATGAGGATGGCTTCGCCCGAATCGTTGCCCAGAATGAATCCGTTGACTCCAAATGGGTTAAATATGAACGGTTTGAGTGTCATATGGGCTAAAAATACTAAAAAATAGACCCTTTTATTATTATGTAAAATTTTTTAAATTTGGTCCCGCCGAAAAAAGACAAGGAGAGAAAATGAGCAAGGATTTGAAGGAACTGGCTCTTGAATACCATGCCATGGGTAAGCCCGGCAAGATCGAAATCGTGCCGACCAAGCCGCACAGCACGCAGACGGACTTGGGACTTGCTTACACTCCGGGTGTGGCCGCCCCCTGTTTGGAAATTGAAAAGGACAATAACCTCGCCTACGAATACACGGGCAAGGGAAACCTCGTCGCCGTCATCAGTAACGGTACTGCGGTTCTCGGCCTCGGTGACATCGGCGCCCTCGCGGGTAAGCCGGTGATGGAAGGCAAGGCGCTCCTGTTCAAGATTTATGCCGGTATCGACGTTTTCGATATCGAAATCAACGAGAAAGACCCGAAAAAGTTCATCGAGATCGTGAAGGGAATCGCCCCGACGTTCGGCGGCATCAACCTCGAAGACATCAAGGCCCCGGAATGCTTCGAAATCGAAGACACGCTCAAGGCCGAACTCGACATCCCCGTGATGCACGACGACCAGCACGGTACGGCCATCATTTCTTCTGCCGGCCTTTTGAACGCCATTGAAGTCGCGGGCAAGAGCATCCGTGACGTTAAAATGGTGGTGAACGGTGCGGGTGCAGCCGCTTGCGCCTGCACGCGACTCTACCTGTCGCTCGGTCTCAAGAAGGAAAACCTCGTGATGTGCGACAGCAAGGGTGTCATTCGCAAGGACCGCAAGGGCCTCACCGAAGCGAAGGCCTTCTTTGCGACCGACCGCACCGACATCGAAACGCTTGAAGACGCCATGAAGGGCGCTGACGTGTTCGTCGGTCTCTCCAAGGGCAACATCCTCACGCGTGAAATGGTCCGCAGCATGGCTGACCAGCCGATCGTTTTCGCGCTCGCGAACCCGACTCCCGAAATCAGCTACGAAGAAGCCATGGCGAGCCGCGGTGACTTGATCTTTGCGACGGGCCGCAGTGACTATCCGAACCAGGTGAACAACGTCATCGGCTTCCCCTACATTTTCCGCGGTGCCTTGGACGTGCGCGCCACCTGCATCAACGAACATATGAAGCATGCCGCCGTGCGTGCGATTGCCGCACTCGCGCACCAGCCCGTGCCCGATGTGGTGAACATCGCCTACAACGCCCAGCGTTTTACCTTCGGCAAGGAATACCTGATTCCGAAGCCGCTCGATCCGCGCCTGTTGACGGATGTTTCTATCGCCGTGGCGAAGGCCGCCATCGAAAGCGGTGTGGCCCGTAAGCCGATTACCGACTGGGACGCCTATTACGATCGCCTCCGCGACATGATGGGCTACGACAACAAGCTTATCCGCCAGTTCAGCGATACCGCCCGCAGTAACCCCAAGCGCGTGGTGTTTGCCGAAGGCTCTAACCTCAACATGCTCAAGGCCGCTGTCCAGGCGAAGATTGAAGGCGTTGCACATCCGATCCTGCTCGGTAACCCCGAACGCATCCAGATGATGGCGCACAAGGAACAGCTCGACCTCGCGGGCATCAAGATTGTGAACCCGCGTTCTCCGGAAGAGTTCGAACGCCGTCGCAAGTACGCCGAAATCTATGCCGAAGAAAACGGCCGTAACGGCGTGACCTTCGAAGAAGCCCGCGACGACATGTTCGAACCGAACCACTTCGGCATGATGATGGTGAAGGTCGGCGATGCCGATGCGTTCATTACCGGCGGTTACTCCAAGTACTCCGAGACGATTGAACTTGCGAAGGAAATCATCGGTATCCGTCCGGAATACAAGCACTTCGGTGCCATGCACATCTTGAGCACCCGCAAGGGAACGTTCTTCCTGGCCGATACGCTCGTGAACCGCGACCCCGATGCCGAAACGCTCGTGGATATCGTGAAGCTCACGCACGACGCCGTACGCTTCTTCGCCCACGAACCCGTGATGGCGATGCTCAGCTACGCGAACTTCGGTAGCGACAAGGAAGCCGCCCGCGGTACGGCCAACAAGGCCCGCGACGCCGTGAAGATGATTCACGAACAGTTCCCGGACTACGTGCTCGATGGCGAAATGCAGGTGAACGTGGCGCTCGACAAGGAACTGCGCGACACGAAGTACCCCTTCAACAAGTTGAAGGGCCAGACGGTCAACACGCTTATCTTCCCGTGCCTCTCCTCTGCAAATACGACTTGCAAGATGCTCCTCGAAATGGGCGTGGGCGAATCCATCGGTCCCGTGCAGATGGGACTGAACAAGCCGGTGCACTTCACCGACTCCGACGCCTCCGTACACGACATCTTCAACCTGACGGTCGCCGCCGTGATTGACGCCATCGTGCAGGAAAAGAAAGACGAAGAGATGACGCGCAAGAAATACGATAAGATGTGGTAAGACGATAGAACGCCGCAGACGGTTACAGACAAAAGTATGGACCAGGTAGAATTTTATAGATTTTACCTGGTTTTTATTTTGTCAAGAAGGGAGAAAAAAAATGAAAAAACTGCTCGCGGCGCTCCTGCTTTTGCCTTTGGGGGCTTTTGCACAAGATAATTGGTTTGAAAAACCGCTAAAACACGTAGACGTCCTCGATGTGGCGGATTTGGGCGCCTTTACGCCTGTTTCCTACAGCGATAAAAGCTCCTATCGAACGATGAAATCGGGATACTACAAGCTAAATGGTTATGCAGATTTCCAGTTGGATGGGTATCTTTACATTCCACTCGATGCCGAAGTGGTCATAGACCTTAATGGCGTCGGTTTAGATCGTTCTCTTGAGCAAGATCTCAAGAATGGGTGCGTTTTTGTCGTTGAAGGGAAGCTTCTGATTCGAAACGAGCAAGGTTACCGTGCCATTATCAAGGGAGGTCACGAGGCGGAGCCCTTATCGGCGTCGACGGTTCTCGTTAAGGAAAGAGGAACCTTTATTTTGGAAGGTGGAATGCTTTACGGAAGCCGATACGATGTGGCTCAGTCCGTGATTAGTGTATACGGCTCCTTTATCATGCGGGACGGAACGGTCATTGATGATAAAATCGGTGTAAACGCCTATGCCGGCTCTACGGTGTCGGTGTCGGGAGGCTATATTCAGGATAATTCAAGTAGGGGCTTGGTTGTAAACGAGGGCTCGAAGGTGAGCCTTTCTGGGGGAACCGTTGTGGGAAACGGCATTGGTGTGGAAGCCTTGGATGATGTCAATGTTTCCGGAAATCTGAAGTTCATACAGAATGCGCTTGTTTTGTCCGATGGGAAAAAAATCAATGTAGTCGGCGAATTGGAAGGTGGCGCCAATATTAAATTCGATATAGCATGTTCGTTGTCGGACGATACCCCCAAAATCGCCATTTCCGGAAAATCGGAATATGTTACGAAAAGTACTATCGATAATAAATTTATTGAGTACGCACCTAATCCCGTAACAGATTACAAACTGTACGTTTACGACAAGACACTGATGGTCAAGAAGGATTATCCGGCGATCAGGGTCATTAAAAAGAACGGCAGGAGTATCGCCATCGTTGACGGTGACTATTATGGCGTCGTCAACAAGGTCGAAACGCAGGTGGTGGACTCGGCTGTTCTCGACAGGAAGTTCCTGGTTACGGGAACCGGCGCCTATTCTACGGTTCAGCTCCCGTTCGATGTCAATGTCGATAGCCTGATCGGAGTCAAGAATGTCTACAATTTCGCGGGTATCAAGGAAACCGATGGCAGGTACAAGGTGATTTTGGAAAACGTAAGGGAAAAGCCCATGTGCGGCAAGAGGGCTTGCATCAAGGCCTACAAGCCGTATATCCTCGAAATGGAATCGGCAAACTTGAAAATCAAGGGCGGCGTTCAAATCGAGAAATTGCCTTCGGCGAATTATGTGTCGGATACCATTGGCGACTGGGCCATTTCGTCCCCTGACAGGTATTATGAGTGGGAAAAGGACGATTACGCGATTGGAGCCTATGGTTTTAACGCGCGGACTTCAGATGAGATCTCGTCGGTAGGGAAATTTGTAAAGCTCGGTGCCGGAGCCTGGATGCCTCCGTTCCGTGCAAGCCTCTTCAACATGAAGGCTGGCCAGAAATCTGGAGGACAGTTAAAGCCGATGCCGGATCTTCCGGAAAGCCTCGACGTGGTTATCGCAAGCACCGAAGGGGAAAATGGCACGACCTCTATCGGCCGCATCAATGTGCGTACGGGCGAGTTCATTATGAACCGCAACTACGACATCAAGGGGCGCAAGCTGAACGGTGCGCCCAAGGCCCGTGGCGCCTACTATGGTAAAAAGGTTTTGAAGAAATAAGGGGAGAATATCATGAAGAACGAAAAGAAGAAAAATTACAGCAAGCCCGCCATGAAGACCGTGATGCTCAAGCATAGGGCAAACCTGTTGCAAGACAGCATTTACCGCGACCAGGTTTCGATGATGGATTCGTCGAATTTCGATAAGGCATAAAGAGGCGACAAAAATTGCAAGGAAAGGCTCGCGTAAGCGGGCCTTTTTCGTATATAGTACAGGGTGTACTATATAGACAATAAAAATGTTTTTGCGGCAAAGAAAAATGATGAAATCTTAAAAAATATGCAAAAAATGTTCTATAAACTATTGACTTTTAAAATTTTTGATTGTATATTCGTTTATATGAAACCGATTATTGAATATCAAGACTACCACGCTTTCTTGAGCGACTACTATGAAGAACGCAAGAGGACTTCTGCTTTTTCATGGCGCGAGTTTGCGAAGATTGCGGGATTTTCTTCACCTTCGTACCTCAAGATGGTTTGTGAAGGCAAGACCAACTTGAGCAAGGTGACAATGGGGCGCGTGGCCACGGCGATGGGGCTTGTGGGTCACGAGGTGGTGTACTTCGAGGCGATGGTCCAGTTCGGCAACGCCAAGAAGGATGCCGCCAAGAAAGTTTTTTTGGAACAGATGCAATCGATAGCACTCGATCATAAGGTCCGCGTAATAGACAAGGATGCATTTGAATATTACGAGAGCTGGAAGAATCCGGTGGTGCGCGAATTGGCTCCGATAATGCCAGGGTCCATGCCGGGGGAGATAGCTAAGGCATGTTGCCAGGAGGTATCGGCATTAGAGGTTCGCAAATCGATTGCGTTCCTGGAGCGGGCGGGACTCCTTAAAAATCTGGGGGGAGACACCTATGTACAGACTGAAAAGTCCGTAGTGGGGTCAAAGGAGGGGCTCCCGCTCGCTATACGTTCCATGCACCGCGAAATGGGGAAACTCGCTATCGATGCGCTCGACAAGTTCACGGCCGATGAACGGGACATTACGGGTATTACGATGGGCGTTAACCGCGAAGCGTATGAACGTATTGCGATCGAACTGGCCGAATGCCGCAAGCGGATAGTCGCGATTGCCGAATCGTGCACGGATGTGAGGCAGGTTTACAGGCTGAATTTACAATTATTCCCTCTTACAAAAGAGGTTGAAAAAAAAGGGGAGGCAAAAAATGAAGCATAATATCTATTTGACGTGCGGAGCCATGGCGCTTGCCTTGGCGGCGTGCTCAGAAGACAATGGGGCCGGGACATCGACGGACCCGAATACGGTATACGCAGAAGATAACGTGCTGTGGAAGGCGGAGTCGGGCGCTTATCGAATCAATACGGCGGCTTTGGCTGTTGTGTTGCCAAAAGGGACTGTCGCCGATGGGCGTTGGTTCTGGGAGACGCAAACGGACGAAGAGGACGGAGGCCGTTCCGAAATCGTCTGGCCTGTGGAACCGGGCAATGGCGAAGACCCGCTGGCACCGATTATCGATAATTGCGGTGGCATTTGCGGAACCGCGGTTCTGGACCATGGCGATTTGTACTACGATCCGTTTGTGACCGTGGGCTTTACGCTGGCGAAGGATTCCCTTGGCAATTCCGTACCGGTCGACGTTTCGAGCTGGGGAGGCTTCTGCCTTACCTATACATCGGAAACGAACATTGCACTGGATTTGGATTTGGGAGATTCGGTGAATCGCGAACTGCAGCTGGGCTTGCCCTCTTATACGTTCCCCAAGACAGATTCGGTTGAATCCAAGTGTGTCCGCTGGAGCGATTTCAATTTGCCTCCTTGGCTCGACGATGTTCCGAGATCCTGGAGTGGCGATGTCGGGAAAAAGGCTGCAAAGCAGTTGGTTGCAGTGCGGCTCAGGATTCAGGGCAAAACCGGAAGCTACGATTTCAATATTTCGTATATCGGGACGCTTGCGGATGATGCGACCTTCGAAGACGTGAGCTCGTCGAGCGTACCGTCCAGTTCTGGAGTGGAAAGTTCCTCTAGCCTTTCTTCTAGCTCCGAGGGCGTTGACAAGAGCCTTTGGAATCCGGCAAAACACAAGGTTCGTGTCAATACGGCGTTCTATTCGGATTCCGTTTGGGCGGATGGTGTCGAGGCTAGTGGATACTGGTACGTCAATTCGGATCAAGGCGGTGAGTCTAAGGTGATTTGGCCGGTGGCGGATTATGCCGGGGGTGACCTGGGCGCGGTAATGGATACTTGTGGTGGCATTTGCGGTACGGCGTCCTTGGTGAAGGGGGAGCAGGAGCAAGACCCGATGGTTACCATCAATGTCGGAATCGCACTTGACTCTGCATTGGACGTCGTGCCGGTCGATGTTTCGAACTGGGGAGGCGTCTGTGTGGAATACCGTTCCGAAACGGACATGAAGCTTGAACTGGATTTGGGCGACTCGGTCAATACGGCGCTGGGCGGCCTCGCCGGGGTGAACATGCCTGCGTCCGAGGAGCCTGTAGCGGCCTGCTATCCCTGGAGTGCGTTCCAGTTCCCGGGTAATCAAGTGCCCGAAGGATGGAACGGTGCAGAAACTGCGGCCGAACAGCTTGTGGCGCTGAGGTTCAAAATCCAAGCCGCAGAAGGCGATTACGAATTCGGCTTCACTGGCATCGGCGTAGTCAATCCCTAACGAACAATCCCTAACGAACAATTCGTAAAATAAAACATCCCCCGCGGCTTATGCCGCGGGGGACTTCCACACACCGAAGGAGATCGGGGCACCGACACCTCAAAGCGGTGCCGAGATGGTGTTACTTGAGATTTATCTTCTGTACGAACTGCTGGCTGCCCTGTTTTACGATGAGCATGGCGGGGCCGCGGTAGCTGTTCGTGAGTTCAACGCTGTTCATACCCTTGCTCGCGGTGAAGCTCTGCTGGGCAATCACCTGGCCCATGGCGTTCATGAGCATAGCCTTTGCCGGGGAGGCCTTCGTAGCTGTGAAGGTCGCGCTCACTGTACCGGGCCTTACGTTCACGAGCATCTTGCCGGTGGCGGCGATGCGCGTTGTTGCGATGGCGGAGGTGCTTGCGCCCCAGTCACCGGTGGTATTGGCTTGGATCAGTTCGCCCGAGGCGATGCCTTCTAAAGAGGGTTTTTTCTTGTTGAAGCTTTCCAGCGTATCGGCGGTGCCGTCGGCCTTCCACAGGAGCATGTTGTCGAGGTACATGTCGCCGGTGAATTGCGTGCCGTAGACATTGATGCCGATGGCGTTCATCTTGGAGGCGTCTTCGAAAGCAATCTGGCCGTCTCCATCGCCGAATTCGATTTTGTAGTTCTTGAGGGTGCCGAGGTCAGAGACGTTTCCGAGCGATACTTCGTTCCACTTCCATTCACTGCTCATGTTGAACAGCGAAACGCTTGCCCAGCCGTAATCATTGCAGCCGTCACGCGTCTGGTCGAGGCACGGGCCGGCGGATTCGCCGGCAACACGCATGTCGAAGGAAATCGCAACATACTGGCTCCAGTCGGCGCTCGTATTGATTCTCATCGTGCCCGCTTCGGCGGTGTCGGCCTGGATAGTCTTGTAAGAAATATGGAAGGCCTTGTCGTCGGTAGAAAGGCTTTCCGTGACAATGGAATCAATGCTGTTGCCCGGGAGGGCCGCCTGTCCGTATGCTTCGCGCATGGCGTTCAACGTTTCGACGTCGGTAATGTCGCCCACTTTGCCGCCGAACTTGTCCACCTGACGGCGGATGATGGTGAAGTTGCCGTTGCCTTCGTCACCGGTGTCCCAAACGCAGGGGACAAGGCCGTTCTTCTTTGCGGCAGCGACCGTGTAGCCATACCATGCGGCACGTGCCTTCAAGTGGTATTTCAGATTGTCTCCGGTGAGAGCGTCGAGACGCTTTACGGCACCCATTTCACCGATCACGACAGGAATGCCCTTGTCGTAGAAGCGGCTCTTGAGTCCGCTGAACAGCTGGTCGATCGAACTCTTGGAACCGAGGGCCGAACCGGAGCAAGTGTGTGCGGCGTCGGTACCCGGAGTCTGGTCTTCCCAGTAGTAGAACATCTTGCCCCAGTCTTCGTCGCCACCCGTCATGAGCGAGAACTGGTAGGGATAGAAATGGACTTCGGCCATGGTGTAGCCTGCGCCAGCCGGGTCTTCCGGGTACATGGAGGCGAGAAGCGGGGACTTGTCGATTTCGGTACGCGGGGCCTGCACGACTACGATACGGGTGGCGTTGTTGCCGCCGGTTGCGCGCACGGCCTTGAGGCAAGCTTCATGGAACTGCTTGAGCACCTGCATACGGGTTTCGTTGAATGCCCACTGGCCGTTGTCCGCACCGCCGTTCCACGGGTCGTTCACGCCCGGTTCGTTGGCAGAGGCAAAAATCAGGTGTTCGTCGTAGGCGGCGAACTTGGTGGCAATCTGCTTCCAGTAGTTTTCCTGCTTGGCGGCGACCGAGTTGGCGGAACTGTTCACGAGTCCGGTCTTGTCGTAGCCTTCGCCGTCAAAGACGTGGTCTTCGAGCCAGCCGCCATCCCAGTGGCTGTTCAAGATGGCGTACATGCCGTTATTGATGACGAGATCGACGACGGTTTTTACGGAGTCAAGCCAGCCGGCGTTAATGGTGCCGTTGGAGGCGTGGGTATCCCAGGCGCAGGGGATGCGCACGGTATTGAAGCCTGCGTCCTTGATGGCCTTTACATAGGCAGCGTCGGGGAAGGGATTGCCCCATCCTGTCGGGCCTCCCTGGTTGCCCGGCACTTCCATCGTGTTGCCGATGTTGTAGCCGAGTCCCATTAGGGGGAAGATTTCGCTCGCCTTGGGTAAGGCGAACGCGCTAGAAGCGGCGAAAAGTGCCGTACCGCAAAAGATTCCAAACATTCCGATACGTGTCATTATGACTCCTTGGTATTTTCCTTTATCTAAGAAATTAAATACCGGGGGGCGCAAAGTAAATAAAAAACGGCCTTTGGCCGATATTTGTGGTGAAAAGTTCTCAACGGAATGCAAAAAAACGCCTTTTTTTATCGAAAAAAGGCGGTGTAAAAAATCTTAAGCGTTGAGATTTTTTAAAGCGTGACCTTACTCACAGTCCTGTCGGAAGTCCTGCTGCATGTTGAAACTCGGCATGTCGTCGTGCGGGTGGCCGACTTCAACGGCGGGGACGCCTGCGAACGTCGTATGCGGCGGAACGTCGCCGAGCACGACAGCGCCGGCACCAATCTTGGCGCCATCACCGATGTGGATGTTGCCGAGCAGCTGCGCGTGGGCACCGAGCATCACGCCGTTCCCGATTTTCGGGTGACGGTCGCCGACTTCGTTACCGGTACCGCCGAGCGTCACGCCGTGCAAGAAGCTCACGTTGTTGCCGACGACGGCCGTTTCGCCGATGACAATATTTGTCGCATGGTCGATCAGGAGCCCGTAGCCGATTTTGGCCGCCGGATGGATGTCCATGCCAAACTTGCGGCTGATGATGCTCTGGAGCATCTTGGCCGGGAAGGGGCGCCCTTCATTCCACAAGATGTGCGCAACGCGGTAAGCCTGCAATCCCTGGAAGCCCTTGAAAAACAGGAGCGGTTCGAGGTGGCTCGTGCAGGCGGCATCGCGGAGTACGGTCGCCTTCAAGTCCTTGGCGGCGCACAGCAGAATGTCCGGATTCTTCTGGTAGATGTCGCGGAACATTTTTTCGAGTTCCGCACGGTCTATGACCTCGCCGGCCAGCTGGCAGGCAAGCGTAACGCCGAGCATGTCGGCAAAGTCCTTGCGGTTGAGCACCTGTTCTCCTAGCATCAGCCTGGAGAGCGGTTCTTTTTCGGCTTGGGCCTGTGCCTCGTCGCGAAGCAGTTTTTCCATTTCTTCTACTGTCATAGCGGTAGCAAATATAGAAAAGGTGATGTGCTTGCGGCTACAGGGAATGCTTGGGGTTTATGAATTCCAATAGCGCGCGGGCCGGAATGTGGAACCAGTCGGGGCGGAACTCCAGTTCGTAACAGGCTTCGTAGACGGCCTTGGCGATGGTGTAGGGTGCGCAGGCTTCACGTAGCGCGGCTGCGGGAATTCCCGAAAGCTTGGCGTAGCCTTCGAGGAACGAACGTTCGCAAGCGGAGCGGTCCATGTCGGCGGTGGCGCCCGCGTAGCCGAAACTGCGGAGCATCCCGGCGACATCGACGAGCGGAGAACGGAGCGCCCTGCGGTACAGAAGCGTCCTCGACGGTTCCCCTTCGAAGTCGAGAATCTTGATATCGTCGGGCCGTACGGCGTGGGCATCGTCGTTGATGTTCGCGGAAAGCAGGACTTGCCCCAGATGGTAATCCCCGTGGATGCGTTGTGGCGGGAGGTTCGCGAAGAGCTGTTGGGCGCGCCCTTTGGCGAAACTCTGGGCGGCAAGTTCCTTGAGGGCGGGAATCTTGCCCAGGACGTTTTCCATGAGTTCGCGGTTTTTGCCCGGGGCGTCGGTGCGGCTATTGTTCGGAGCGTCGCCGTTTAGGGCGTCGGTGCTTAGGGCGTCGGCAGAACTTCGAGCGTCGGCACTTAGGGCGTCGCGGAGGAGGCGTTCCAGCTTTCCGAACGGGATTTCGACGGGGGCGCTTTCGGTCCCGCTTAGGCTTTTTAGGGCGCGGTGCATCTTGGCGGTCGCTTCGCCCAGACCGTAGGCGACCGCTTCCAGCGCATCGCTAGGCGTTCCCTGGCTGAAGAACGCCCAGGCGTCTTGCGTGCGGGCGAGGCGTTCCTCGAGGATCCCGAGGGCGTATTCGGTTCCCGAACTGTCGATGTAGCGGCACGAACCGTAGTAGTGCGGTATCGCCTCGAAGCCCTGCTGTTCCAGGTGTTCGAGAATTTCGACTTCGGGATGGGCGCCTGGCTGTAGCCTGCGGTACAGCTTGAAAAAAAATCTTTCGCTCGTGAAGGCGGAGTTGCTCTGCTCGGCCTGTACGGGAGTGATGGAGCGGAGCGGGCTTTGCGGAACGCCCGCTATTTTCTCGATGTCCCGGAGGCGCTTGAAGGCGATATGCCCGGAAGAGGCGTCGTAAATCCTTTCGCCTGCGGAGAACGCCTCTTCGAGGAGGCGCCCGATGGAGCCTTCGTCATCGATGGTGGCGTAGAGGTCTTCGGTGGGGGTGCCGCCCTGGACGGATTTCACCCGGAGTATCGCAATGCCGTTCCCGGCGATCGCGGCTCGAGAAACTTCCGTGACGGACTCGATGGTGCCGCCCTTGCCCATGAACCAGCGCTTGTCTTGAATGTTCCGCCTGATGTCCATGCGGAATAAAATAGCAATAAGCGGGGCGGTTGAATTGGGGACGCCGTTTACTTTTTCGCGGGCAATGCCGGGAAGAATCCCTGGGTGCGCAGGGTGGCGAGAATCTTGAGCTTGCTCTCGAGCGGTTCGGCGGGGAACCCGTCCAGCACGAACTGCGGGATGCGCTTGCAGGGCCTGAATTGCGGCGGGACGTCGCTGTAGTCGCCGAGCTGCCAGGCGCAGAGCATCTTTTCGAGGAACTGCTCCCACGGGAAGGAGTCCCTGGTCGAGAGGTAGAAGCGGGAGGGCTTATGGTAGTCGCGGGCGTCCAGTAAGAGCGTCCCGTCTTTATAGCATGCAAAAAGCGCAGCCTGCCGTTCCTTCATTTGGGTGGCAGGCTGCGCGGGAATGTTTAAAACCAGTTGCAAATGGAATGCCTTGGCAGGACTAGGCAGCCATGAGTTCGCGTTGAATCTGCACGTACTGGTAGCGGGAAATCAACGTGATTTTCAGGATGAGGTCCTGTGTTATTCCAGCCCTGATGAGGGCCCTGGCATAATTGATTTTATTCATGTCCGGTGATGTCATGGTAACCTCAGGTTGGTTAAGTTGATTTGTGTTTACGTTGTTAAAGTAGCTTTTTTTTAGGATAATAGTAGGGCTTTTTTCAGTTGGATTTTTGTGTGTTAGATGGGTCACAAATTACGGGTCAAGGCACCCGATATTTATTTTGTTGAAGAGTAATAGGTTACGAAACCGCCCGTTTTCGGGTGTTTATTTTTGCAACAGATTTTCGGAGTGATAAAAATCACATTTTCCCGCTGCGCGTCGTCGGCAGTACCGGGAAATTGTTTCTGTATTTTAACAAAAGGCCGATGTCCACGTCCGCTTCGACGACCATTTCCCTGCCCGGTTCGGCATGCGCGATCACGTTTCCGAGTGGGTCGATGACTTGGGAATTGCCGATGAAATCGCCGTTTGCGGTAACGCAGTTGACGGCGGCGACGTAGGCCTGGTTCTCGATGGCGCGAGCCTTGAGGAGCGCTTCCCAATGGTCCGTGCGCTTGGCGGGCCAGGCGGCATGGACGGTGAACAGTTGCGCGCCGCGCTGCACGGCTTCGCGGTACTGTTCCGGGAACCTCAGGTCGAAACAGATGGTGGGCGCGGTTTGGACGGCGCCGATGGCGGTGACGGTGACGTCTTTCCCGGCGGTGATTAGCCCTTGCTCGGGGAAGAACGGATGCATCTTGTCGTAACCGGCAATCTCGCCTTGCTTATGGGGCGCGTAGATGCCGACATGGTTCGTGACGGTTCCGCCGTCGCGCTGCATTCCTCCGCCGGCGATAAAGCAACCCGTACTGTCTATGGGATTCCATCTGTACGAGGTAAACTTTAAGCATGGTTTAAATCTAGTATAATCTTTCCTGTTTTAGTTTGCTAAATTGTGGCATATGAGTTCCCGTGTTTTATGGATAGTGGCGTTGTTCGCCATGGCCGCTTTTGCAGCAACGCCTACGGATATTGTCGGCGTTGTCTTGGAATCGGGTTCCGACCTGCCCCTGGATGGGGTCGATGTGACGTACCGTTCCGGCAAGAATTTAGGAAGAACCGGATCGGACGGTCGTTTCGAGTTTACGGTCGATTCCAAGAATGCGGTCCTGGTGTTTCACAAGGAAGGTTTTGATAGCGTTGTTGTCGAGTTGCAGGATTTTGCAGACTTGCGCGATATGGTGGTGACCCTCTCGAGCAACTTGCGCGACCTGGGGTCCAGTACCGTTATCGGCGGTGGTGAACCCGAGAAGTGGGAACCGGAACGTACCATCTCGCTGGACAAGCTGGAAGATGCCGCCGGTATGCGTTTTGACTTGACGGAACACTTGAGCCAGATGCCGGGTATTTCGGGCCAGAAAGATTTTAGCAGTGCTCTTTATTATGAAGGTTCCCGTGCGGGCGACGTGGCTTACCACCTAGGGCGCCTCCGCATTCCGAACATGCGCCACCTGGATGTCGGCTTCCCCGGCAACCTCTCGGTTGTGAACCCGCATATCTTGAGCGGGATTGAAATCCACGACCATTATGGTAGCGGGCCTATCGGGCAGGGACTTGCCACCTCGGTCCAGTACCTGCCGGAACAGACCAAGGGCGATTGGGGCCTGAAGGGGGCCGCGGGCCTTACCGTTCAAGAAGTCGTTCTCGACGCGCCCTTCTTTATATGGGACAGCTTCCGCTTCTCGTTCCGCCGTCTCGATGACGAAATGCTCAAGAACTTGGGCGAGAAGTTCTTTACCGAATTCAAGAAGCGCGATGGCGACTGCACGGACGATTGCCGCGTGAAGTCCCAGGATCCCTTTGAACTTTCGGCGTACGATGTCTACGCGCAGTTGAACGGTTCCGATTCCATGGGCAATACCTGGGCGTTGCGTACCCTCTACAGTTCTGACGAGTATTCGATTAAGCAGGATACTTCGACGGCCTATGACCAGGTGAACTCGATCAAGATTATCGAAGGGGAACAGCAGTACCTCGTTGTCGGCGCGGAATACGCGAGCAAGTTCGGTACGAGCGCCCATGCGGGATTTGTCCGCGAGCATGTGGGCGATACGCTCCGCGATACGACGGGCTTCCGCAATACGGCGGCCACCAAGGAAGGCTCTGCCTTTATCGATGGCTACGACTATACGCACACGACGATTAGCGGCGGGCTCGACAAGGATTTCAAGGGTTCTATTCTGGGCTCCAAGCTGAGCGGCGCGGTGTTGTACGAACAGCATATCGTAGAACGCAAGTATCCCGACTTTGGCGGGACGATTTCCGATGACTACAAGACGGGCGTGCTTTCCGGTACGGGCCGCTTTGACTGGAAGCAGGACTATTCCGAATACATCCTTTCGGTGGGCGGTATCGCCGATGCCGTGGACCACAGCGCCCAGCCGACGGCGTCGATGGATGTGGAAAGGAACCTCTCCAAGAAGGATTCCGCTTATTGGCGTATTGTCGGTAATGCAGCCTACCGCAGCGACTGGAAGCCGTATTATGACGATGGCGACCTGACGGGCCGTCTCGAGACAGGTACGTCCGGCAAGCTCGGCTTCGGTTACCGTTCCAAGTATTTCGACGGCTTGGCCAGCGGCTTTGGCCGCTACTACAACGATCCGCTTTTGCCTTTGCCCAAGGCCTATGCGCAGTACGACGACGTGACGGATATTGATTACGCCTGGGTGATGGGCGCGAATGCCAAGGTGGAATGGAAGACTTCGCATCACTTCTCGATGTCGACGAACGTGAGTTCCGTTTACGGTGAATACGAACTGGAAGGCTCCGGTTCCCTGCCGTGGGAAGCGAACTCCAGGCTGGACGTTGTCTCGCATTTCCGTTACTACCCGCGCAAGGATTCCATGATCTCGGTAATCCTCACGCACCATGCCGCCTGGCACAGGCCGCTGTACTATTACAAGATTACGCCGTCCGATCCGGCTACCCGCGAAAACGGGACGCGCAGGCTCATGGACCTGAACGAATTTACCGACTTGTTCCGTACGGATGTCCGCGTGAACTTGGATTTGCATCGTGACAAGGGATTCTTCCGCGACGCCCGATTCTACCTCGAACTCGACAACTTCCTTTCGAAGTTGGACGTGGCCGCCCTCAAGTTCCTCGGCGCCGAGAATGCGCGCGAACGTTCCTGGGTGACGCAGGATCCGGATGAAAAATCTACGAACGGCTACGACCTTGTACCGTTCATGGCGAAGGGCATGGGACTCTACCTGCAGTTCGGTGTCGAAGTGCAGCTGGGGCTTTAATTAGACGAGAGACGAGAGACGAAAGACGAGAGAAAATATTCTGATGGACATCCCCGCTGTGGAGCGGGGTTCTTTCTTATTCTTGTCGTAGTTCTTTTGACGTCTGTTTTTGCGCAGGGAACAGATGCGCAGTTCGTTCCGCCGAAGCCTGCGAAGCCGCTGCGTTTTTGTACGGCGGCGAAGCAGTGGATCGATTACGCCAGTCATGATTCCAACCTCGTAGAAATCACGCATATGCGCGGGATCCGTATGGACCTGCGTTACGGTACGTTCAATAACGTTACCGGCCACGATCTGTATTGCGGTATCCAGCGTGCCTTCTTGCACCGCGACGCCTTGCCGAAACTGCGTCGCGCCCTCACGCTCATCGCCAAGGAACTGCCCGGCTATTCCATCGTGATTTTTGACGCGGCTCGCCCGATGTATGCGCAGGCGGCCCTCAAGAGTACGGTGGCGGGGACTCCGTATTCAAACTACGTTTCGTCGGGCAAGACCGGCGGGCTGCACAACTACGGCCTTGCGCTCGACATCGGGCTCGCCGATTCTACAGGCGCCTTGCTCGACATGGGGACGGACTTCGATTCGTTCGAAACCTGCGCCGGCGAAGTGGGCGAGGCTATGGCGCTTGAAAGCGGGCGGCTTACGCAACAGCAGGTGGATAACCGCAATTTGCTCCGCGGTATCATGAAGCGTGCCGGCTGGGTGACGCTACAAAGCGAGTGGTGGCACTTTAACGCGTACACGAGAACGTTCACGAAGGAACATTATCCGCTGTTCCCGCTTTGATGTTGACCTTTTTTAAGGCAGTACTTTAACGCTCGCACGCTTGAGGCGATCGTTCAGCGCCATTCCGACTCCGGTATTGGGAATCGGGTCTACGAGAATCAAGTCGTATTCGGGCTTGTCCAAATCGTGCATGTAGGCGTACAGCTTGGACGTCGCTTCCGTCATGTCGCCGGATTCGGAGAGGTTGACGGTTGCGGGAATCGCGCCGGCCTGCTTGCCGAATGCGATACGTACGGTACGTGCGGGGAGCTTGTAGCCTTCGGGAATTTCACCGAAGTACAGCGGAACCTGCGGGCGGTAGTGCGTGTCGCACTGCCCCGGCGCCTGCATCGCTTGCCCGGGCTTACTCGTCGATTCCTTCACGGTAACATTACCGATAACCTTGCTGAACATCTCCGGCGTGATGGCGCCCGGGCGGAGTACCGTGGGCGTCTCGCCTGCTAGCGAGATGATGGAACTTTCCACGCCGACGCTGCAGGCGCCGCCGTCGACGATTCCCGCAATGCGGTCGGCGAGCTGTGCCGCCACATGTTCCGCGGTTGTCGGGCTCACGTGCTTGAAGAGGTTCGCGCTCGGGGCCGCAAGCGGTAGCCCGGATTCCTTGATGATCGCCTGTGCGACCGGATGGCTCGGGAAACGCACTGCAACGGAAGGCAGCCCGCTGGTGCATAGGTCCGGAATGCAATCCTTCTTCGGGAGGATAATCGTCATCGGGCCTGGCCAGTAGGCTTCGGCGAGCTTGTAGGCTTCATCGGGAATGTCTTTCGCGATGTCTGCAAGCTGGTCAATGTCGGCGATATGGACAATCAGCGGGTCGAACGTCGGGCGTTCCTTCGCGGCGAAAATCTTGGCGAGGGCCTTCGGCTCGAACGCGTTGCCGGCAAGCCCGTATACGGTCTCGGTGGGGATGGCGACGACTTCGCCTTCCTTGAGCAGCCTGGCGGCTTCGCTGACGCTTGTCCATGGAGGAAATTTCATTATGGCACAAAAATAAAAAAAAGGGATAGAACTTTCTATCCCTTTAATGGCGTTATAGTCGGGCGACTAAGCTTCGGGGGCTTCTGCCTGGTCCTTGCGGCCGAAGGCGAAAACCTTGTCGCAGGCGCCGTTGAAACGCTTCCAGATCTTGTCGGACTGGTCGCGAGGTACGGCTCCGACTTCCTTCCACAGGCGGCGCAGGTGCTTCACCTTGTTCATGGCGCCACCGACGGTCGCTTCGCTCAAGTCGCTGAGGAGGTCTTCGGCCTGTTCGCAGAGCAAAACCTTCTTCTGGAGGTTGTTCTGGCGAGCCTGTTCCTGAATGTCCAGCTGGTCACGACGGCGTGTGAAGAAGTCGTCGCAGACTTCGCGGAAGTTCTTGTAGAGCAGCAGGTCGTCGACACCGCAAGAACCGAGCGTGCGCCAATCCTTCTGGAGGTCGCGTACGGCATCGGCCAACTGGTTGGAACCGGCGCTTTCAGCAAACTGGCGGACCTTCTCGATAATGTCCTGCTTCTGCTTCTTGATCTGGTCGAGTTGCTTGCGGAGGTTCGCATCGAGCTCGGCACAGCGTTCCAGGAACTGGTTGATCGTTTCGCTGAAGCGGTCGTTGATGGCGTCAACGGATTCCTTCGGGACCATGCCGATGGTCTTCCATTCGGCTTCGATGCCCTTCACGACTTCGACGAGTTCCGCGGTAATGTTATTGATGTCCAATGCCTCGAGCTTTTCGCAGAGGCTGGTCTTCTTCGCGAGGTTTTCCTTCTTGGCTTCGTCCATTTCTTCAAAATGGCCGCGCTTTTTTTCGAAGAAGGCGTCGCAGGCCGTGCGGAAGCGCGTCCAGATTTCGTCAGACTTGCTCTTGGGCACGGGACCGACAGACTTCCAGGATTCCTGCAGTTGTTTCAGCTTGTTGGAGGTCGCGTTCCAGTCCGTAGAATTGGAGAGGGCTTCGGCCTGTTCGCAAAGCTTGACCTTCTTTTCGTAGTTCGCCTCGCGGTTGGAATCTTCCTTCTTCTGGTTTTCCTTGTGCTGGGCGTAGAAGGCGTTGGTCGCCGCCTTGAAGCGGTCCATCAAGGCAGAGATATTTTCCTTCGGGACCATGCCGATGGCCTTCCAGCTTTCCTGGATTTCCTGCATGGCCTTGAACTTGTCCTTCCAGAAGATTTCGGCATTGGCGACGAGGTCTTCGATCTTCTTGCAGAGTTCTTCCTTCTTTTCGAGGTTCTGCTTGCGTTCGGCCATCTGCTCTTCAATAAACGGAGCGCAGTTTTGACGGATCTGGTCGAGGCTTGCCTGGAACCTTTCCTTGAATTCGTTGAACTTGGCCGCAGACGTCGGCCCGCAGTTTTTCCACTTGAGGCTCAAGTCCTTAAGCTTGTTGAGTACTTCCTGGCTGCCCGGTTCCTTGGCGAGAGCTTCCATTTCCGTAAGGATTTCGGCGCGGTCGTTCTCGTTGTGCCAAGATTCCCACTGGCGCATTTCCTGGAAGCGTTCGGTGGCGGCCTTGTATTCGAGCCACAGGTCGTGGTACTTGAATTTCTGTTCGCCGACAATCTCCTTCCATTCATTATAGACGTTGCGGAGCTTGAGGCTCAGTTCCTTGAAGTCTTCGTTTTCGTCAAAGCCCTTGACGCGTTCGATAATCTTCTTGAGCTTTTCAGTATTGGCTTCGAAAACCTTCTGGGCGTTTTCGTTGAAAGCCGCAATCTTTTCGCTCAGCTTGTTGCGGAGAGCGTTGTAAGCCTGGAGCGTCGGGTCTTCGCCTTCGAGCAGCGGGAGCTTTTCCCATTCGCGCACGATGGCGTGCAGGTGCTTGGGGGTCGTCTCGCTTGCATCCGTGTCGGCCAGCGCCTGAAGTCGTTCCAGCAGTTCAGGACGGGAGGATTCGTCGACGGTGGTTTCGGTTTCTTCGACGGCATCCGTCTTCTTCTTCAGGTCCTGTGCCTTGAAGAACGCCTGGTTAAAGCGCTTGACTTCGATTCCGTCCATAATGGACTTGCCTTCGTTCCATTCGGCAATGATGGCGTCAATGCGGTTGGCATTGTCCAACGGATTTACGCCGTTCAGGAGCACTTCGAGTTCGTTGAGCGTCTCGATGAGGTGTTCCTTCTTGGCGAGCTTTTCGGCTTCGGCCTTTTCGGCGGCAATGCGGTTGGCATCCGTCTCGTCGCAGAACTTCTTGAAGCTTTCGTAGATTTCGTCAAGCGTGGCCTGGGCGGGGCCCATGCCGAGTTCGCGTGCTTCGTTCATGAGGGCTTCGAACTGGGGCTTGACGGTAAGGGGATCCTTCTGGGCGGCCAGGTGGTGCGCCTGCTGGATAAGGGCTTCGCGCTTGCTGATGAGGAGCGTGGCCGCCTTCTTGCCGCCGTCTGCGGCTTCGCGCTGTGCACGGAGCTTTTCGGCTGCAATTTTCCTTGCGGAGGTGTGTTTGGAACTTTTGGCAATATCGGTAAGGAGACTTTCGGATTCAATGCGTTCGACGGCTGCCTTGGCAATTTCTTCCTTGGCATCCTTGTTGGCGGCGACGGCGAGTACGTTCGCCTTGCCGGTGCTCTTGACGAGTTCCATACGGAGTTCGGAGCTGGGCATGGATTTGACCAGTTCTTCGGCGTAACGCGTATCCTTGATGTCGTTCAGGTAAACCTTGACCTCGTCGTTGGCGGGTTCGCGGAATTCCTTGAGCATCTTTGCAACTTCTTCAAAATAACGAGCTTCAGAAAGGCGGCGGATGCTAGCTTCGCTGTCGTTTTTGGATATCTGCAAGAGAACAGGGATCTGTTTCAGTTTACGGATGGCTGCCGCTCTCACATCATTATTTTCATCGGAAAGGGCAATGCGTTCCAGGGTGTCCTGTGCATCCAGTTCGTCAATCGCCTCGAGGCGCTTGTCGGGGTTGGAATTTTGCCATTTCGGTCTAAAAGTATCCAATAAGCTCATAAGTTTCTCCAAAAGGGTAGACGGCCTTGTAAGGCTCGTGTAACATAATCTAACTAAAAAGAAATTAACTCGTTTAGGAAAAAATTGGATTATTGGCAATTAAATGGGGTTAATTTAGGGGCGGATTACCTATCTTTACCATGAAAATGGCAAAACGCATCCCCAAGACGGCTGTTCCCGAACAAATTCGGACCAAAATCAAGGCCTCAAGCCTCGATCGCTTCTGCGAAGTCTACATCCCGCAGGCGCCGTCGGTGTTTACGTACGGGGTTCCTGCCGATCTGCCCGAAGGGATGGAAATCCGCCGCGGGAGCGTTGTCTGGGTCCAGTTTTCGACGCGCAAGAAGCCTGCCCTTGCTGTGGTCTCGAAGGTCCTTACTGAAAGGCCGGGTTTTGATGTCCGGTGCGCCTACCCGCATGCTTCGGGGTACGTTTTTGGCGAACGCTACATGGAAACGCTGGAATGGGTGGCGCGTTATTATATTAGTACGCCCATGAAGGCGCTGGATGTTTTCTGGCCGTCGGATTTCGAGAAGTACCTGGACGCGGTTGCCGCCAATGCGTCAAATCCGCCCGAAGAAAATCCCGCTACCGCTGTTGCCGCGCCTGCCGTAGGGAAGGCGGGGCCGGAGGTCCCTCCGCTCACGGACGAACAAGAAGTCGCTTTATCCAGCCTTGTCAAGGATTTGGACGGGGACGGTTTCCGCGGGACGTTGTTGCACGGCGTGACGGGTTCTGGAAAGACGAGGGTTTACCAGGAACTGGCCCGAGAGGCTTTAGCGCGCGGGAAAAAGGTGCTGATTCTCGTTCCGGAAATAGGCCTTACGCCGCAGACGTCGGAGCGGTTCGAAAAATTTCTGCAGCAACCCGTGTATGTGCTCCATTCGGCACTTTCGGCACCGAAACGCCGTGAAGCCTACGTGGCTATTTTAGAAGGCCGTGCGAAGGTCGTGCTCGGAACGCGCAGCGCCATCCTCGCCCCGTTCAATTTCGATACCGTAATCCTCGACGAAGAACATGATTCTTCGTTCAAGCAACAGGATCCGGCACCGCGTTACCACACGCGCGAACTCGCTTTCCACCTGGCGTACAAGTACGGAGCGCTAGTCGTTCTCGGGAGTGCGACCCCGTGCCTCGAAACATTCTATAACGCAAGTGCGAACAAACTAAAGTACGTGCGCCTCGCCAAGCGCGCCACGGACGCCCCGCTCCCCGAGGTGAAAATCATCGATATGGGGGCGAACCGCCAGCAGAAGGGAATCCTGCTTTCACCGGACCTCCGGGACGCCCTTGTGGAATGCACCGCCAGTGGAGAGCAGGCGATTGTGCTGATGAACCGCCGCGGCTATTCCAAGGTCCGCGTTTGCAGCGCCTGTAGCGAGACGCTCTATTGCAAGAACTGCCATGTCCCGCTGGTCTACCACAAGCAATACCGCTCCCTCCTGTGCCATTACTGCGGTACGCTGTATCCTGTGGATACACCTTGCCCGTCCTGCGGTGCCGAAACGTACGAGTTCGTCGGTGGCGCCATCGAAAAGCTGGAAGAAGAAATTGCCGAGTGGATTCCCGACGCCAAGATCGTCCGTATGGACCGCGATACCACGCAGAACGTAGGCGCTGTCGAAAAGATTCTCGACGCCTTCCGCAACCGTGAGTACAACGTGCTCCTCGGGACGCAGATGGTCGCGAAGGGGCATGACTTCCCGGGAGTAAGCCTTGTCGGCATCGTGGGTGCCGATTCCGGTTTCAGCATGCCGGACTTCCGCAATACGGAGAGGCTTTTCCAGTTGCTGAGCCAGACGGCTGGACGTGCCGGTCGAGCGCAAAATAACGGGAAGGTCTTGATCCAGACGCTCAATCCGCGGGAGAGCGTGATGCACTTTGCCATTCGTCACGACTTTGCGGGCTTTGCCGAAAAAGAACTGCAAGACCGTCGCGATGCGCTGTACCCGCCGTTCTGCAAGCTGGTGGAGGTTTCGTTCGGCAGCAAGGACGAATCGCTCTTGCGTGAAGCCGTATCGCGCGTGGAATCCTTGTGCCGTGCGGAAAAGTCCTTGATGGTCCTCGGTCCCGTCGACGCTTTTGTTCCGGTGGTCCAGAACGTGCGCTGGGCGAAAATCTATCTGAAGGCAAGCGAACTGAATGTTATCCGCCGCCTGCTCGCGCCTATAATAAACGCCCCGAAACCGTGGGCTCCGGGCGTCGAAATAAAAGTCGAAATAGAATAAGGACTAGCGGTTCTTTAAGATGGCGCGCAGTTCGTTGGCGGCCTTTTCAAGGTCGTCGTTTACGATGGTGTATTCGTACTTGCCCTTCGTCTTTGCGAATTCCATTTCTTTCTTCGCGTTCTCGAGACGCAGGCGGATGACTTCTTCGGAGTCGGTGCCGCGCCCGCGCAGCCTGCGTTCCAGTTCCTCTTCGCTCGGCGGGAGAATCAGGATGCCCGTTGCGTCGGGATAGACCTTGTCGAAGTTCACCTTGCCGAAAACGTCGAGGTCAAAGATGACGCGCTTGCCCTGGCGGAGCATGTCTTCGACAAAGAACTTGGGCGTGCCGTAGTAATTACCGTGGACCTCGTTCCATTCGATAAGGCCGTCTTCCTTGATCAGCTTCTCGAATTCTTCCTTGGTCTTGAAAAAATAATGGACTCCGTCTACTTCGCCTTCGCGCGGCTTGCGCGTGGTCGCCGAAATGGAATACACGATGTCGGGGAATTCCCCGATGACCTTGTCCTTGAGGGTAGTCTTGCCCGCGCCACTCGCGGCGCTCATGACGAAAAGTTTGTTTTTCATATGCTTTTAAGTTTCAGGCTCGGGACTCGAGGTTTGAGTCTCTAATCTCTCGTCTCTCGTCTATTTCTTGTCTTCGATGTATAGCGGTCTCTGCTTGACTTCGTCGTAGATGCGGCCGATGTATTCGCCGAGGATGCCGATAGAAATCAGTTGCACGCCGGCGAAGAACACGATGGCGGTCATGAGAGATGCCCAGCCGGGGACGGTTGTCGCGGGGGAGAGGAACTTCTCGAGGATAGACCAGACGAAAAGGCCGAACCCGACGATGGTCGCGATGAAGCCGAGGTAGAAACTGATTTTGAGCGGGGCGGAACTGAAACCGGTGATGCCGTCGAAAGCGAGGCGCATCATCTTCTTGAGCGGGTACTTGGAAGTTCCTGCCGTACGTTCGGCACGGTCGTACTTGACGCCGATTTTCTTGAAACCGACCCAGCAGACGAGTCCGCGCAAGAAACGGCTGCGTTCCGGGAGGTTCTTGAGCTGGTCCACCACGCAGCGGTCCATGAGGCGGAAGTCGCCGGTATCGGGCGGGATGTCGATGCTCGTGAGCTTGCCGATGATGCGGTAAAATGCGAACGCGGTGAAACGTTTGAAGATGGTTTCGCCCTTGCGCTTGTTTCTCTGCGCGTAGACGACCTGGTAGCCTTCCTTCCATTTTTCGAGCATCTCGTGGATGAGGCTAGGCGGGTCTTGCAGGTCGCCGTCGATAATCACGACCGCGTCACCCGTGGCATGGTCAAGGCCCGCGCTGAAAGCGGCCTGGTGACCGAAGTTACGGCTGAAGTTGACAATCTTGTTGTTCGGATTCTGGGGCAGCAATCCCTCGACGATTTCGCGGGTGCGGTCCTTCGAGCCGTCGTTCACGAATATGAGTTCATGCTCGATGCCCTTGAGTTCTTCTTCCAGAACCCGGTAGGTTTCGGCGACAATTTCTTCTTCGTTAAAGACGGGAATGATTACGGATAAGAGCATATGGGTAATTATAGTAAAAGAGTTATTAGTTACTAGTTACTAGTATTTCAAATATCAAGAAGCGTCTTGAAAATGCCATACTAGTAACTAAGAACTCAGAACTAGGAACTACGGCGAAGCCGCTAGGGAATCAATACGGAATTCACGAAATCGACGTGGGTGCAGTCGATGCCGTTGTGGGGAATGGCCTTGAGCGTGAGCTTCTGGACGCCCTGGACGTTCGCCGTGAGCGTGAGAACCTTGCTGTTCTGGAAAACGGGACTCTGGGCGAGTACCTTACCGTCACCCAGGATTTCCACGTAGACGCCTTCGCCACAAAGGCTTTCGTCATCGAGTCCGAAGGAAGTGCGGAAGCTGGAATACTTTCCACCGATGTCGAAGGTCGTTTCAGACGCAGCGTGCGTGCCGAAACCGTTTTCGAACTTCTGCGCGTCGATAGTGAGCGGGTTCCCTTCGATGCTCTGGTTCTTGTGCAGCGTTCCCCATCCTTGCGTGTGCTTTTCGTATTCGAGGTCGGAAAGCGGAATGGTGCCGCCGGCCTTGTTGAAGTAGTACTTGGAAATATCGGCGATCTTGCTGTTCTTGGACTTGTCCTGGACGATAAAGCGGATCTGGTTGTATCCCGGCTGGAGCGTGTCACCGGGGAGGGCAATGATCTTTTCTCCGGTCTCGTAGGCGCCTCTCAGCTGGATCTTGCTGTTCAGCAGGACAATGATTTCCCAGTTGGCGATAACTTCGCTCGTTTCCTTGAGGTTGTACTTGTAGCGTAGCGTATCGACGACAATCTTGTTGACGTCGGTATTTTCTTCAAGTTCGTTCAAGTTGAGCTTTTCTTCGGGGGCGGCAGCGCTAAAGCTGGGCTCCGTAACCGTGATGACGTTTTCGGAGTTGTAGTTCTTGCGGCCGTTGAACTTGGCAATCTGTACCCAGTAATTATTGGTAATCAAGATGTTCTTGATGCCGACCATGTCCATTTCGCGTTCAAAGACGTCGCAAGTGGTCGCGATACGGTGCTCGACGGCTTTTTTGTGGTAGGTCTGGCTGTCCCAGCAGTCAAGGCCGCGGATATAATAGACTTCGCCGTTGTACTTGTCAATCATTTCCTGCAGCTCGGAATCCTTCATCTGGCGGGCTTTGTCGTAATGGATGGATGAAACGCCGTAACCGACGAAATGCCAGGGCCTGCCATAAATAAATAGTCTTTCGGCCTGCGGCTGTTCGTTCAGCCACTGCCAGATTTCGTATTCCTCGATGGTCAGGTGGTTCCTGTTGTACATGATATTATTGTTGAAGTCCTGCTTGTAGTGGGCCGTCCATCCGGTAAAGAGCAGCGCAACGACGAGTCCGCCAAGCAAAGTGATTTTCTGGGCGTTGGCCTTGTCGATGGATTCCGCAAAGAACTTGATGGTATGTACCACGGGTAAAGCCGCGAGGAAGGCCATGGACGGGAGCATCACCAGGCTGTAGCGCTGGTTGATCTGGATAGAAAAGTCGCCCGAGACGTTTTCGAGAATCATGAACGTTTGGATGTGGTAGAGGGCGAGGAACACGAGGGTCCACAGGTAGAAACGTTCCCCCTTCCTGGCATCGTAAATGGCGCGGAAGATAAGGTAGATGAGGCCTGCGAGGAAGAGGTAGTTGAAATAGGTCAGGAAGGGGTTTTCGAGTTCGCCGTTGTCCTTGAGGGGCAAGGTCATTTCGGTCCAGTTCTTGGCGAGGTCTTCAAAGAAGTGCCCGTGGGCATCGAATTCACCGCCCTGGAAGCCGAATCCCTGGTAGTAGCTGATGGTAACCAGCGCGGGAACCGAGAACAGCGAGAGCAAGACGAAGAACGTGGGGGCCTTGAAATCCTGCTTGTCGAGGATTTTCGGGAAGGCGAAGAAGATGAACGCGAGCAGGCAGAATGCGGTTTCCTGGCGGGTCTGCGCGAAGAAGGCGAGGCTGAGCGCAAGAAGGGCCCAGTGCTTGACCGTGTTGCGGTCATAGGCCCACTTGAAAATCAAAAGCGAGAGCGCGGACAGGAATATATAGAGGGGTTCCACCGACATGGAGCGGAACTGGAAAAGTACGGTGGGCTGTAGTGCCGTGAGGAGCGCGGCAAAGAAGGCGAGTAGCGGTTGGCGGGTCCAGGCGACAATCGCGAGGAACATCAGGAGGAAGCTGAGCGGCAACAGCAAGAGTTCCGCATTGAAAATCCAGTGCAGGTTGGAACCGAACAGGGGCATTCCCAGGTAGTAGAGGAACGAAAGGCCCTTGGTCTTGAAGCTGTTGGACTTGCTGGTGCAGGTGAGCTGGCCGTCCTGGAAGAGCCCCTGGTTGCAGGTGCCCGACTCGTGGTTGTAATACATGTTCTGCGCGACGGACATGAACACGCTTTCGTCGCTCTGCACGCGGTGGCGGGCCTCGATTTGGGTCCCGGCGAAGATGGCGATGGCGACTGCGAAGGTGACCGCGAAGATGCTGATTGTCTTTTCGGGGAGGATTCCCTTGATCCATTCACGGAAGTCCTTGTTCAGGAGGCAGAATAGGACGATGGCGGCAATAAGCTGGACGGCAAAGAGGGGGAGGGGGAGGTAGAGGTCTAGCTGGCGGATGGTTTCCTTGTGGCCGACGTTGGGGCCGAGGTAGACGAGGAAAGGGATGGCCAGGGCGATAATGAGCCCGGTAATGCCTGCCGGGTGAGCTAAATTCTTGAGAGTCAACAGAATAGGTTCTTTGATCTTCATTTTTTGGACCTTGAGATTTTTTTGTAAGTACGTTAAAATATAACTTTTCTTTTTCCGGCCTATTTCCTGAAGGTTTTGACCTTGAGAGAAAGCGTAAAAAAAACTACATTTGGCGCGTAAAAAACAATACCTAAAGAGGTTTTACCGTGCAAGACTCCCTAGTTACGAAAGCAGCCGACAACGTTCGAATCCTTTCTGCCGCGATGGTGCAGAAGGCGAAGTCCGGACATCCGGGTGGTGCCATGGGCGCCGCCGATGCCACGACGCTTTTGTTTGCGGAATTTTTGCGCTTCGATCCGGATGATCCGGAATGGATGGGCCGCGACCGCTTCTTCATGGACCCGGGCCACATGAGCCCGCTCCTGTACTCCGAGCTCGTGCTCACCGGCCGCCTCACGCTCGACGACGTGAAGAACTTCCGTCAGCTCGGTAGCCGCACGCCGGGTCACCCCGAACTGGACGTGATGCTCGGCATCGAGAACTCCTCGGGCCCGCTCGGTATCGGCCACGGCATCGCTCTTGGCGCCGCCATCGCCGAACGCTTCATGGTGGAACGCTTCGGTTCCATCCTCGAGCACAAGACGGTCTGCCTCGTTTCTGACGGTGGCCTCGAAGAAGAAATTGCTTACGGCGTGGGCCGTATCGCCGGTCACCTCAAGCTCTCGAATCTCATCTTCTTCTACGACGCGAACCAGGTGCAGCTGAGCTGCAAGACCGAAGACGTGATGAGCCACGACTTCATTGGTCAGTATGAATCCTGGGGCTTCCGCGTTATCGAATGCGACGGTTCAAACATCGCCGAACTCCGCAAGGCTTTCAAGGAAGCCTGGGCCGAGAAGGAAAAGCCGACGCTCGTGTACGGCCACACCACGATGGCCAAGGGCGCTGTTGCCGAAGACGGCAAGAGCTACGAAGGCGAAGTTTCTACGCACGGCCAGCCGCTCAACGCTGCCGGTGCTTCCACTACCGCGACGGTCAAGAACCTCGGCGGTAACCCGGACGACCCGTTCCAGGTGTTCGACGACGTGAAGGCTGCATTCGAAGCACGCGCAAACGAACTCCGCAAGGAAGTCGCCGAATGGAAGAAGGCCAAGGCCGCTTGGGATGCCGCGAATGCCGAGAAGTCTGCTACTCTCAATGAATGGCTCTCCGGCAAGGCTCCTGTGCTCAACCTCTCGAACCTCCCCATCAAGGAAGGTGTCGCTACCCGCGTTACGAGCGGTACGGTGCTCGGCTACCTCGCCGAAAACTTCCACAACATCATTTGCAGTTCCGCCGACCTTTCCAACTCCGACAACACGCAGGCGTTCCTCAACAAGACGGGCATCTTCCGCCCGAACGACTTCAAGGGCGCGTTTGTCCAGGTGGGTGTCGCCGAACTCACGATGGGCGCCATCATGAACGGTATCGCTTTGCAGAAGGGACTCTTCCCGATTTGCGCCACGTTCTTCGTGTTCAGCGACTTCATGAAGCCCGCCATCCGCATGGCCGCCCTCATGGGCCTGCCCGTCAAGTACGTGTTCACGCACGACAGCTTCCGCGTGGGCGAAGACGGCCCGACGCACCAGCCCATCGAACACGAAACGCAGATCCGCTTGCTCGAAGACCTCACGAAGGAAAACGGCAAGGCCGAAATGCTCGTGCTCCGTCCGGCAGACGCGTTCGAAACGCTCGCTGCCTGGGAAATGGCTTTCGAAAACAACGATAGCCCGACGGCTCTCATCCTCACGCGCCAGGTGGTGAATACGCTTCCCGGCGAAAACCGCTACGAAGCCGCGAAGGCTTGCCGCAAGGGCGCTTACATCGTGAGCGACAATACCGCTGCCGGCAAGAACCCGGACCTCACTCT
>CACXKY010000028.1 GCA_902768325.1 Fibrobacter succinogenes | reverse complement strand
TCTCGGGCTTCCGTCCCTCTCGCGTTCGGCCGTTCAGGCGTCTCGTTCGTGGGTGAGGCCAATTATAGAATTTTCAGCAGGAATGTCAAGGGCTTTTTTGCAGAAAAAACGGATTTTTTTCTTATTTTCGCAAAAAACGGGAAAAACACGAGTCTTTCGCAGCCACAGCCACAACCAATTCACAATCTATTCACATTAATTTTCGAAACGCCTAGTCGCGTTTTTCAAAACCCACGATTTTACCCAGCGGATCGGCTTCCATATCTACGGAAATGCAGTCCATTTGCCCGCGGAACCAGGTCAACTGGCGTTTTGCGTAGTTGCGGGTCTTCTTTTTGACTTCGTCCAGGACTGTTTTGATTTCGGAAGAGCCATGCGCATTCAAGAGTTCACGGTAACCAAGGCTTTGCCATGCGGGAGCGGACAGAGGAATAGTTGTAGACAAACTAATAACTTCGTCAATCCATCCGTCTTTGACCATCTGGTCTACGCGCGCATCAATTCGTTTGTACAAAACGTCACGTTCACGCTGGAGCCAGAATACGGGAACCTTCCCTATTCCGCCCACGCGTTCTTTTTGCCAGTCCGAAAGCTTGCGGCCAGTCGCCCGATACACTTCGACAATGCGAATCAAGCGATGCGCGTTATTCGGTTCCACGCTTTGCGCAAGATTCGGGTCGGCGTCCATCGCCATTTTGTACAAACTAACTATACCTTCATTTTGCACAATCATTTCCAATTCCTGGCGCACGCCTTCGGGTACAGCGGGAATTTGCGGAAGGCCCAGCATCAAACTCTGCACGTAGAGCCCGGTACCGCCCACCAAGATGTAATTGCGTTCCGGATTTTCTTGCAAGAGGCGTTTGACATCGCGGCAGAATTCGCCCGCCGAATACGTCTGTTGCGGATCGAGGAAGTTCACTAGATGATGACGCACCTTCGCCATGTCCCCTGCCGAGGGCTGTGCCGTACCTATAGCGAACCCGCGGTAAACCTGACGGGAGTCCACACCGATGATTTCGGCATGGTAATGTTCCGCTACCGCAAGCGACAAGGCGGACTTTCCTATTCCCGTGGCTCCAACAAGTGCAAGTACTATAGGCATACGACTCCAATGTAGTTATATTTAAGCCGGATGAATAAAGTCAAACACATTCTTGCCATATTTATCGTTTTGGCGATCCTTGCCGCGGCAGCGTTTTTCTTGCCCAAGACGGAATTTGGCGCACGCATGTTGAATACCGACGGAGTCGCAAGTACGGCCATAGCCGATTCCGCAGCACAAGACACGACCCCGTTTGTCGAAAGATTCAAGGAAAATATCCAAGTTCTCCAAGCGTCTTATTCCAAACGGAAAAAGCGCGACGTCTGGACGCTCGGGAAAGGCCGCACCATCGTCTACTACCTATTGCAGGCGCAGAACTTCTTGCAGAGCAACGGCGGCAAAGTTTTGCGCATGGAAGAACTCCACGACGACCCGACCGTATTCCAGAGTGCGACGCTCGACGCCCTTGACCCCAAGGGAGATTCCCTCCATATCCTATTGCAGGTTTCGGAAAACATCTTCCGCGACAACGCGTCAATCCTTTCCATCGCCTTCCAGGTCACCAAGCTCACTCCCGAACTAATTGTCGCGCTGAACGCGCTCGACTTCCCCTACGACCTGATGGTAACGCCTTTCGGCATGGGTGACGGATTCCTGCCGGACCTGGACTTCGTCAAGAACAAGGAACTCGTCCTGTGGATCTTGATGGAATCCCAGAGTCTCGACTCCCGACACAAGAAGCTGCGCCCCATCCGCATCCACCATACGGAGCAGCAGATCGAGAACATCATTACCGAAGCCAAGACGCTTGTCCCGAGTGCCGTGGGTATCGCGACACGCTTTGCGGAACAAGCCGTCGAACACAAGCAATTGCTGCAAGCCACCTTCAAGCCGTCCAAGGAACAGAACCTCTGGTTCATCGATCTCTCCACGAACCAGAAGTCCAAAGTCGACGAGACCTGCAAGGAATTTTCGATGCGCTGCAAGTCCATCACGCCTTACAACCCCTCCAACAGCACGCTGGACGACTACATCGGCAAACGCCTCCGCAGTGCGGCCAGGAGCGGTATGGCGGCCATGGTCCTGCCGCTCAGCCTCGAAAGCATCTCGAAAGTCAAGGCAATGAAGTCCAAGGCGGCCCACCAGGGAACGTCCATCGTAAATTTATCTACCTTTATGAAGTATTAACAAGGAGAATGCAATGACCGTTAAGCTCGGAGTCAACGTCGACCACATCGCCACAATCCGTGAAGCACGTAAGATCAGGGAACCCGATCCGGTCACAGCAGCGCTCATTGCCGAACTGGCCGGTTGCAACGGCATTACCGCCCACCTGCGCGAAGACAAGCGCCACATCCAGGACCGCGACATCCGCCTGCTGCGCGGTACGGTAACGACCAAGCTCAACCTGAAAATCGCCCCCACGAACGAAATGTTGCAGTTCGCGACGAACGTACAGCCCGACATGGTCACCCTCGTTCCCGAGAACCGCCAGGAAATCACGACGGAAGAAGGCCTGAATGTCGCCGCGAAGATTGACGACCTCGCCAAGTTCGTCATGACGCTCAAGAGCAACGACATTGCCGTAAGCGTCTTTATCGAACCCGAAACGGAACAGGTGAAAGCCGCCAAGAAAATCGGTGCGGACTTCGTCGAATTCAACACCGGCAAGTACGCCGCCGCCTGCGACCTCGGCAGCATGCAAGAAGTGGACCGCGAAATTTCCGCTATCGCCGACATGGCCGTTCTCGCCCGCAAGTACGGCCTGCGCGCCTTTGCCGGCCACGGCCTCAACTACAGGAACATCGCCGCTATTGCCTCCATCGAAGGCATCGAAGAAGTGAACGTCGGACACAGCATTGTCGGACGCTCCGTCTTTGTCGGCATGGAAAAAGCCGTGAAGGAAATGCTTGAACTGCTTAAGTAGTAAAGGCTAATAATCCCTATACTCTACGTTCTGTAGAACCAATCCCTGAGGCGGCGCCCACGTGCGTTCGCCTTTAAATTTTTTCTCGAATATCGTGTTAACCGTTCCTTCGGGGTAACGGCCACGGCCGATATCAAAGAGCGTTCCCACCATGGCACGCACCTGGCGGTGCAGAAAGCGGTTGCCCTTGATGTGGAACATGCAGCTCCAATCGTTCAGGCGTTCCAGGCGGAATTCGCTCAACGTGCAGAGCGTCGACTTGCCGTCGTTGCGCGGAATGCAGAAATCGATAAAGTCGTGTTCGCCCAAGAAAGACGCGGCCTCGCGTTCCATGAGAGCAAGGTCGAGGTTCAACGACCCGCACTCCCAGCCGAACTCGCGCATCAACGCAACCGGACGCGTATAGATGGTGTATTGATAGTATCGTAAAACCGCATCGTAACGGGCGTTGAAATCATCGGCACAGCGCTGCAGATCGCGAATGCGTATCAGGCGCTTGGTAAGCCCGTTGATAGAGCGTTCCGTCTTCGCGGCATCCAATTCCCCGTCGTAATCGAAATGGACGCACTGGCCACGCGCATGGACGCCCGTATCGGTGCGGCCCGACCCCGTCACGCGGATGGGAGCACGAAGCGCGATACTGAGCGCTTCTTCAAGCGTAGACTGGACGGTGACAAACTTAGTCTTGCCCGCCTCGTTCTGTTCTTGCCAGCCGTAAAAGGCGCTACCGAGGTATTCACAGCGGAAACGGTACCGCATAAGGGTTCCTAGTTCCCGGCGTCCATCGCTTCCCTGATAACGGCTTCCACCTGGTCTTGCGGAACGCCAAGCTGTGTGGCGATCGCCGAAGCAGGGAAACCGCGGCGGGACATCTGGAGGATCTTGCTCTTCGCCGTAAACTCACGATCGAAGCGGCTCGTCTTGAGCGGGCTCGGCTTCTGGAGGTTGGGATCGCCCGTAGTATTGTGGCTCTGCGCACGAATTTTCATCGTGCGGTCACGCGTCACGCCACGCGGGGCGCGCAGCACATCGCTGAGCGACTGCATCGCAGACGTAATCCTCTCCTTGGCCGTCGGCCTGAGAGTCGGCTTTGCATCCGGATCTTCAGAAAGAATCTTGTTTTCGGGAACGCCGTTTTCATCTTCGAATGCGATTTTCTGTTCCGCAAGCGTTTCACCGCCGACCACTTCGTCGATGATAGACTTTTTCTGCGGGTGCGGACGCGGGACAAGGATGGTCGGATCATTTTCAAAACCGTTTTTCGGTTCCTTGAAACGCTGTTCGCGCTTGATGGCTTCAAGCCTTTGCGTAAGCACCTTCCTGCGGTGACCGAGCGCCACCAAAAGCAAGATGCAAATAATAATGACGGCGATGCCGCCCACGACCCACGCCTTGCTTTCTCCGGAAAGCGAAGAATCATTTTCTACCGGAGCGTCGGCAGGTTCACCGCGCATCGCATTCAACGTGCTCCACGAAGCTTCCAGTTCCTTGCGGATGGTCAGTTGCAAATCAGGCTTATCGGCAGATTCCCAAAGGACTATTTCCAACGAATCAATTTCCGCACGCGTTTTAAGGTAGGCATCTGCATCAAAAGACGACTTGCTCTTGGAAAAATCCATGAAAAGGTATGCAACAACTCCCGCTGTCAATACAAGGAGAATTATAGGAGCTAAAAACTTCTTCATGCTTAAAAATGTAGAAAAAACTGCAATAGAAGACCGACCAGGCCAGACTGCACCGCCCTAGGCGGACTTTTCCCCTTTTTGGGCGAAATTCGCCGTTCTCAAAAAGTTTTTACACATTTTACACACTATTTTTTAGGAAATTGGCCTTAAAACACAATTTTAAGCATTGTAAAAAGCACAACACTTTAAAAATTTTTTGCACAAAAAGCGTGCTTTTTCCAAAAAAATATGTTATCTTAATATTCAAGAACTCTTTGTTCTCCTCCTAACCCCCAAAAAATCCTCTAGCACAAAGCTAGAGGATTTTTCCGTTTATACATCAAAGCGGTCAAGTCGCGCCAATAAAAAACCCCGGTTCAAGCACCGGGGATTCTTTCTTACTCAAGCCCGTTTTACTTGCGGCGCAAGAACACGATGGCAAAGAACACCGTGAACACGAGGGAGGCCACGAGGAACGCGAGGATAGAGGTCGTCGCAAGTTCGCCGATGGTACGGAGGCCCTTATGCTCGACGCCGAGTGCACCCGCAAATCCCGCAGCCGTCGTCACGGAGCTCGCCATCACGAGGCGGCCCACGTTATCCACGAGCGTACGCGGCGTGAACGTCGGATCTTGCGTCCAGCCTACCAACAAATGAATCGTCGAGTCGATGGCAAGTCCGAGCACGGCGGGAATCACCACCACGTTGTAGATACCAATGTGGCCCAGGCCGATGAGCACGTTCATGAGGCCGAGCAGGCCAGCGCTCCACAAGAGGCCAATCAACAGCGAACCCGCCGAGATGGCGACCAGCTTGGGCTTACGCAGCGAAAGCGCCAGGATGGCGATAATCACGAGGATGACGACAAACGCCATGCGCATGGAATCGTACTTCACCGCACGCACGACATCGGCCAGGATAAACTGGCTGCTGAACACCTTCAACTTTTCGCCGCCAAATTCCCAGTGACCGAAGCGGTCCTGCCATTCCGCCGCTTCACGCGCATCGGAACTGTTGTAGCGGCCATAGATAAAGCCGATCTTGCCCACGCTTCCATCTTTTTCACGAAGCAGGTCCACCGCCCATTCCGGCAGGGAATCGACCGTAAACGGAGCAACTTCTTCGGCGAGCTTGCGGAGCGTGGCGATATTCACGCTGTCATCGCCCGTAGCCCTGTCAAACACGCGCGCTTCGGCCAGGTCCTTGATTTCGTCGATGATTTCCATGCGCGCCTGCTGGTCCGCCTGCGAAGGCAAGAACGTCTTGAGCGTGAGGAAACTGCGGAGCGTGGAATCGTGTTCCGTATGCATGCGCACCATCAACGTATCGTAAAGGGAATCGAGCAGTTCCGCCCGCGTCGACATCACGGCTGCCGGGGTAGAACTCTTGCGGTTGCTTGCGAGCGCATTACCCGTACTGATGGTCTTCTTGACCTGTTCCACGTTTTCCTTGTGCGGGCGGCGGAGGTTCTTGAAATTGTATTCGAATTCCAGGTTCGGGCAGAAGAAGGCCATCACCACCGAGAAGATAACGCCAACAACGGCGGCGTGCTTGAAGAAGCGGACAATCCTGTCGTCGCTCCAGCTCTTCGGGAAGAACGAATTGCGCGGACGGGGCGGAAGGCCACCGGCGACAAAGATGAACACGGGCATGGCGAAAATAGCCGTGAGGAAACTGAAGAGGATACCCACGGCGGAAATCACGCCGAATTCGTAGAAGCCGACGAACTTCGCGATGAGGAGCGAGAGGAGTCCCGCAATCGTTGTGAGGGCGGCAAGGAACATCGGGCGAAGCAGTCTCGCGACCGTCTGTTCCATGGCGAGCTTCAAGTCACCGCAAGCCGTAAAGCAGCGCTGGCACGTTCCCATGAAGTGGATGGAATAGTCCACGCCCATACCCAAGATGATACTCGAGACGAGCACCGTGAACGGGTTCAGCGCGCCGTAGTAAAGCGTCGTGAAGCACATGGCAAGCGAACATGCCAACAACACCTGCGCAAGCATCAGGAGCGGCGCCTTGATGGGGCTGCGGAAGAATACAGCGACAATCACGAAGATGAGCAGGACGGCAATGATCATGGAAATCGTACTGTCGCTCATAATATCGTTCACTTCGTTCAAGCCCTCGTAAGAACCTTCGACGGTCATGAGTACCGGCTGGCCGTAATCGACCGCATTGAACTTGGCGAGGAGCGTATCGGAACGGAGCAGGATATGCTTGACGAAATCGACGTCGGTAGAGGGGCGGATCAGCTTGCACTGGACCACGCCGTTGAACAGAGTAGAATCGTTCTTGTCTTCACCGATCAGGCGCGTCTTGAGTTCTTTCGGCAAGTTGCGCTTGGGGCCCGTTTCTTTTTTCGCCACTTCCGCACCGGAGGAATCGCGGCTCTTGAAGAAGGATTCAAACGCATCGGCAGCTTCGTCGGGCAAGCCAAGCGCCTGCGGCAGGTTGGCGTCGAACCACACGCGTTCCTTGGCGGCAGGTTCAACCCCGCTCGAAGAATCCGCCAGGAGGTCTACGACCAGCGGCCCGTTCTTGCGGCCGATTTCCAGCTGGATATCTTCGAGGTTATCGCGGATACGTTCCAAATGTTCGACGGGCAAGTAGATGAGCGCATTCTTCGTGAAGAAGGAATTGTCGTTCTTCACCTGCGGGCGGCTGATGATATCGTCTTTCCAGTTCGCATCGATGTATTCCTGGATGCTGTCCTGGAGGCGGGCGACCAAATACGGGTCTTTCGCCTGGATGGCAATCATGAAGCGGTCCGTACTACCGAAGCGGTGGTAGGATTCTTCCAAGGCGATGACGCTCGGAGTGCCTTCGGGCAGAAGCGTTGCCAGGTCCGTATGGATTTGCAACTTCAGCGCCGTCGGGATGAGACTCGCTATAAAGATTACCAGGATAACGAGAAAGGCCTTCCACTTATTCCTTTCGACAAAATTCACATATCGCGCCGCGAAGCGCTCAATCTTTTCTTGATTCATCTTTCTTTCCTAACGTTACCGCTGCTGCAAGGCATCGGCAAGAATAACACGGTTTCCGCCCCTATTCGATGCCATCTGCATCGAGGCTTCTGCCGCATAAATAAGCGTTTCGATATCCGTCGCGTGAACCGGCAACACGGAAACACCGAGACTGAGTGTCGTAGAGAGCACGGCATCGCCGTACGAAATCTGCAACTGCGATATCTCGTTGCGGATTTTTTCGGCCCTATCTCGCGTAATCTTCAGTTCGGCGCCGGGCATAATGACGCAGAGGACATCGCCGTCGTAACGGCACGGGATGTCTTCGTTGCGGATGAAGCTCGGCAGGCGCTGTCCCAGTTCCCAGAGGAGCTGGTCCACGGCATGACGGCCGCGAGACGACTGGATTTGCTGGACATTGTCCGGATACATCATGATGATGCCTATAGGCGTCTTGTGGCGCGCGGCAGAGAAAATCTCGCGACGCAGCGATTCTTCCATGTAACGCTTGTTGAAGAGCCCCGTCAGGCCATCACGGATGCTATGCTGCTGGAAGCGGATGTTCAAGTTCTGGTTTGCCACGTAGAGCCCGAACGTCGCCGAGACGATGCTCACCTTCGCTTTCCAGAATTCCAGGTCTTCGCCTTCCGGCAGCTGGTCCACCTGGATAGTCAAAATGCCAAAATGTTCTTCGAGCCCTTCGATAGGGGCGCAGAACGAAACACCCTGCGGGTGATGGTGCAAGTGCGTACAGCCGCCATTGAACTTGCCGGACTTGTAGTCGGTCACCACAATATCGCCCTTGTTGAAGCTCGCGCATTCCATCGGCATGATTTTGTCGTCGCTGATGACGTAGTCGCCAAACGAGAAAATCTTGCAAAGTTCGGACTGGACATCGCCATACATGTAGAGGATGCCGGCCGCCTTGGGGAACAGGCTCGGCAAGACCTTTTCCAAAGCCTCGATGACTTCGGGGAACGGGCGGTTCTTGAGGATTTCCTTGCAGAACAGGTTCCACTTCTCGAGCGGGAAAACCGGCCTGGCAAATCGCTTTTCCGCTTTCGCGAGGGCATCCCTTACGGGCATCGCACCCGGAGGAAGGATGCTTTCAAACGGATTCCTGACAGGGGGAATCGGAGTATTGACCTTGTGTTCGTCGGCAGCGACCGTCGGCACCACGGGCACATACTGCGTCCTGGGCGCCTGCTTGATTTCGTTGAGCGTTTCCGTAAAGTCGGCTTCGGCATCTTGGGCCTTTCGCTTGGCGATGCTATAGTAGATAAAGCCAAGAACAGCACCCCACGCCCCGATCAGTACGAACTTCCCTTCGAGCGGGATGGCCGCATCCGGAACGAAGTACGTGCCAACGACGCCTCCGCAGAAGGCGAACAGCCACACAATATAAGAAAACATGCTCATGCCTTAAAATTTATGAAAAGAAAGCAGTTTGCGTTTCAAGTAAACGAAAAAAGGGCTAAAAATATGCGTTAATGGGCCGAGAATAACTAAATTTGCTCTCATGACCATCCTCGAAAAGATTGCGCTTGCCCTCCCCGCCGTCGAATCCCCCGCCCGTTACATGGGCGGCGAGGCAAACAGCGTGGTAAAGGACCATTCCAAGATGCTCGCCCGCATGGCGTTCGTGTTCCCGGACACCTACGAAATCGGCATGAGCAACAACGGCATGCGTATCCTGTACCATGTGGTGAACCGCGAGCCCGACATGCTCTGCGAAGTGGCCTTTGCCCCCTGGGACGACATGGCAAAGGAGATGGAGAAATACGATATCCCGCTGTACACGCACGCAAGCTACACGCCTGTCTGCGACTTCGACGTCATCGGGATTACGCTCCAGACGGAGCTGAACTTTACGAACGTCCCCTACGTGCTGGAACTGGCGCGCATCCCGTCGTGGCAAAAGGACCGCAAGGAAAGCGACCCGATTGTGGTTTCGGGCGGGCCCGCGATGGCGAATCCCGAACCGGTGGCAGACTTCTTCGACGCCTTCATGATCGGTGACGGCGAGAAAGTGATGATCGAACTGTTGCGCTGCGTTGGCGAAGGGCGCAAGGCGGGCCTCAAGCGAGCCGAAATCCTAGCTAATTTGTCTAAAATCGACGGCGTGTATGTTCCGAGTCTGCGACCCGTCGTGAAAAATGAATACGGGATGATTGTCCCGGCAGAACCCGCCAAGGGCAGCTATGAACATACGAACGGCGTGCGCCGCCTGTTCATTCCGAAAATGGACCCGAACGACTACCCCGTCAAGAACCTGATCGCGAACATGCAGCTCGTGCATAACCGCTTTAGCGTGGAAGTCATGCGCGGATGCGCACAGGGCTGCCGCTTCTGCCAAGCGGGAATCTGGTACCGCCCGTGCCGCGAGCTTGACCCTGACGACGTGCTGGACATCGCGAAGGCAGGCATACGCGCCACGGGTGAACGCGAACTCGGGCTTTTGTCGCTTTCCACCGCCGACTATAAACCGGTGGAAGCCCTCACCGACTCCATCATCGACGACCCGTTCTACGACACCGTGGACGTGAGCCTGCCGAGCATCCGCGTAAACAGTTTCGGGCAGAGCCTCGCGGAAAAAGTGGCAGCCCTGAAAGGTGGGCGCAGCGCCACCTTCGCCCCGGAAACCGGGTCGGAGCGCATCCGCAAGATGATCAACAAGACCATCAGCGACCAGGACATGTACGATGCCGCGGAACACGCCTTCTCTAGCGGGTTCAATAAGATCAAGCTCTACACGATGATCGGGTTTCCGACCGAAAACGAAGACGATATGCAATCGTTCTGCGACCTCATCTTCAACCTCGTGAAGATCGGGCGCAAGTACAACCGCGGTATCCAGATAGCCGTGTCCATCGGCATCCTCATCCCGAAATCGTTCACCGGGCTCCAATGGGCGCCCTACATGGATAAGGAGACCGCCCTCAAGCACATCCGTTTTGTGCGCGAAAAGTTCTTCAAGCACCCGAACGTGAAAATCAACTGGGCCAGCTGGGAAACGAGTTTCCTCGAAGCCGTCTACAGCCGCGGCGACCGCTCGCTAGCCCCCGTCATCTACGCCGCCTACAAGAAGGGCATCATCTTCGAAAGCGACGCCTACCGGTTCGACTACAACAAGTGGTTGCAAGTCTGGGAAGAATGCGGCTACGACACAAGCTGGGTGTATCGCGAACGCGACAAGGACGAAGTGTTCCCGTGGGACTTTATCCACGCGGGCACAAGCAAGCAATACCTGAGGCGCGAATGGGAAAAGGCGTTTGACCCAAACAGCGCCCCCGTCCCCAACTGCAAGTGGGGCGATTGCCAAAAGTGCGGCATCCCCGGATTCGGCGCCGAAATCAAGCTCGCCGACGACCCGGTACGCCACAAGGCCCCGAGCCGCACCCCCGAAGAAATCAAGAAACTGGTCGCCGACCGCAGGCCAAAGCAGAAGGAAAGCTTCAGCTACAAGATTACCTTCAAGAAAACCGGCATCAGCCGGTTCCTGCCGCACCAGAACATGCTCAGCTTCTTCGAGCGCACGTTCATCTGCGCCGGGATTCCCATCAAGTTCAGCGAAGGGTTCAGTCCCAAGCCGCGCATCGTGAACATGGGCGCGTTACCGCTCGGCATCGAAACCTACTGCGAGCTCATCAGCGTGGACCTGCTCCAAAAGTTGGACCTTTCCGCCGAAGGGAAGCCCGAAACCATCAAGATGCTGAACGCCCCCTTCCCGCGCGGGATGGAAATCGTGGACATCGAGCCCTTGAAGGAAAAGCTCAGCAAGCATTTCCCGACGGCGATGATCTATTCGTATACGCCCGAAAGCATTCCCGAAGGCATCATGGAACGGTTCCGCGCCAAGCAACTCCCCGTGGTCGTCAACCACCGCGGCAAGGAAGTCAACCTGAACGAGCACATCCTCGATGTTGAAATCCGGAACGGGGCAATCCTCACCCGAGTCAAGTGCAACGACCAGGGGGCGACAGCCAGCCCGTTCGTGATTTATGCGGGACTTTTCGGCATGGAAATAGACGCATCCAAGCTGGACGAGGCCGCCAGACGCTTTTTAATCGCCAAAATTGCCATAGAATGGGCATAATTAGCGAAAGTAAGATGTTTTTTTCACAAAAAAGATAGACGTTTGGGATTAGATAGGTTATTTTTCAAGTCAATCAACCTCAAGGAGTATGAAAATGAAGAAAATTTTCTTAGCAGCACTTACGTCACTTGCTCTCTGCGGCTATAGCTATGCCCAGGACGACGACGATGAATACGAAGAAGAAGAAACCACCGAAGCCGTGAAGCCCGCTCCCGCAGTCGAAGACGAGGAAGAAGACGAAGCTCCGGCTCCGAAGGTAAAGAAAGAAAAGAAGAAAAAGAAGGCCAAGAAGTCTTCTGGCGACGATGAAGGCGGTTTCCTCGGTATTTCTATTGGTATCGACCAGAACAACATCATCGACTTCGAACCCAACCTCTTTGTCGGTCAGTTCAGCTACTTGGGCCTCATGATCAAGTTCACTCCGGAAATGATGCTCACGGCCAAGATCGGCTTTGCCCACCATGGCGAAACGACGCTCGAAGCCGAAAAGGCTAGCGTGGATGCCGGTGATGATTTCACCGCTCTTGCCTTCGGAGCCCAGTTCGACTACTTCCTGCCGACCCCGCTCCTGCCGACTTCCATTAGCGCCGCCTTCATGTACGCCTCTACTGGCGAAATGGCCGAAGCTGACTACTCTGTTCCCGATCCTGAAGATGCAGCCGCAATTGACTTGGCCCCTGCAACGGCCAAGTATAGCGCCATCATCATTGACATCATGTTCAATGCTCACGCCAACCTCGCCCAGAACCTCGTCTTGACGGGAAGCGTCGGCCTCGGCATTGAAATGCCCACCCTCGAAAACAAGGAAACTAAAATGGGCACCAACGAAGCCACCGGCATGCCGGAACCGCAGACCACCACGCTCGAATACAGCCGTACCGACATCGGTATCAAGGCCGGTATCAGCCTCGGTTGGTTCTTCATGTAATCGCCTAATCGGCTAAAACAAAATTAGGCCGCTCCTCCGGGAGCGGTCTTTTTTTGTGCCGTCTTTTTGCGCCGTTTTTTTGCGGGTATAAAAAGGAGATCCCCGCACAAGGGCGGGGATGACAATAAAAAAGGAGGTGCCCGGCTAAACCGGGCATGACATAGGAAAAGCGATTATTCCGCCGGGAGGATAATCTCGATGTGGTTGGTACTCACGTTGAGGAAGTGCGTACGGAACAGGTCCTTCTCGGCGCGGTCGCTGACCTTCACCTGCGTTACGGCGATGAAGTCCTTGTTCTCGCGGATATAGTCGGTAAGGCGTTCGTCGCGGAGGGTGTCGATTTCACCCGTGATAATAAAGCTGTCGGTCCAAATTTTTACTAGCATGACATAAATATAACGTTTTTATTCCAAATGGGACGTTCCCCAATAATTTTTTAGCGCAATTTTGCAAAATGGAACATATATTATAGCAGAATAACATAAAGGATATTACAATGGCTAAGAAAAAACAGATTCACCCCGCCCCTGGAATGATGTTCTACCACAATGATGAATTTATGGACAGCGAGGCCGGACGCCCGCTGCGCATCCTTTCAGAATTTTTTGCCCCGCAGCAAGTCTTCGACCAGGAAGATATCGAGAATACCATCGTGTTCTTCGGTTCGGCGCGCACCTTGCCCCCGGACGAAATCAAGAAGCGCCGCAAGGGCTGCAAGGACAAGAAGGAACTCGCACGCCTCGACCGCCTCGAGAAAGTGGCGGAATCGTACAATGCGGCCCGCGAACTCGGTTCCAAGCTCGGCAAGTGGGCCAACAAGCGCCACGAAGGCTATGCCATCATGACGGGCGGTGGCCCGGGCATCATGGAAGCCGGTAACCGCGGTGCTTCCGACGTGGGCACGCCTTCCGTGGGCCTCAACATCAAGCTTCCGTTCGAACAGCACCCGAACCCCTACATCGACGACGCGCTGAACATGCAGTTCCGCTACTTCTTCGTCCGCAAGTACTGGTTCCTGAAAAAGGCCCGCGCCCTGGTGGTGTTCCCGGGCGGCTTCGGCACGCTCGACGAAATGTTCGAGATGCTCACGCTCATCCAGACCGACAAGTACGCCCAGCAGATGCCGGTCGTCATCTTCGATTCCAAGTTCTGGAAGAAGGTGCTGAACTGGGAATACCTCGCCGAAACGGGAATGATCAACAAGGAAGACCTGAAGCTGTTCAAGTTCTGCGATACAGTGGACGACGCCTTCAAGTTCATCACCGCCGCGCTGGAAAAACAGGAAGGCGATTCGGTCGCCCAGGGCTGGCACCGGAAGTAATGTATTTTCCTAAATTTGGGGGCATGTTAAGGAACGTGCTCGCAGAGACTTTAGACAGGGTGTCGCGCAACCTCGCGCTACGCCCTCATTACAGTATGGAAGAATACCAGCGGTGGTTCGACCAGAATCCGGAATTCCTGCATAACGGAGCCATGGAAAGAATCGAGCTCATTGAGCCGCTGACCCTCGAAGGAACGAACAACCTCTACCGCGCGAACTTCTGGATTGAAAGGCAGGGCGATCCCCAGCATTACGGACAGCGGGAAATCGTCGTCAAGATTTGCAAGTTCTGGGCGAGGCCGGGCAAGAACAGGCTCCACCGTCTGAACATGCTGCTGAGCGCCTTCCAGGACGAAATCCGCATCAACAACCTGATCCGCGCCACCAACATCGAAGGCGTGGTCCAGAGCCTCGGCGGAGGAATCGCCGGCAGGCACCCCTACCTGAAACTCGAATTCATCAAGGGCTGTTCGCTGGACAGGACTTTCAAGACCGACCTCGACGACGACGAGATCCTCCACCGCGTGGCAAAGCTCGCCTACCTCGCGAACACCATCAGCCAGCTGCACTACTACCAGGTCATCCACAAGGACTTGAAGCCCAAGAATTTGTTGCTGTGCCAGAACCCGATGCACAAGAACAACCACAAGATCCTCATCTGCGACTTCGGCTACGCGCAGGCGAAACTCCGCGAGACCGTCAACGAATACGGCGGCCAGCTCACGCCGTGCTACAGCGCTCCCGAGCAGGCCATCATGGGAGAAAACCTCTCCTACTCCGTGGACTACTTCAGCTTCGGCATTATAATGCACGAATACCTCACGGGCTACAAGCTGTTCCCGAAATCGATGGACATCTTCACGGAAGACGGCCACCGCATTACGGACCGCTATCTGGAATACCTCAAGACGGGCCGCGAAAACCGTTTCGAAGACAGCCGCTTCCCGGAACTCACGCAGTGGATCGACAGCCTCACGATATTCGACAGCTTCGAGCGCATGCAGAATAGCCCGAACCTCTTCGACATCGCCCACAAGCTCCGTGAACAGGTGAATGCCCAGGGCTACCGCGACGTGAACACCGACTTCCTGTGGAACCAGCTGCGCGAATACGAAAGACGATGATTCCCACTTGCGCTTTTATAGTATATATTCATATACATGAATGCGCTAAAGACCTTTATCAAGAACCTCAAGGTTCACCATTACATTGTCATCTCGATTGCCGTCGCCATCGGGGTGTTTAACGCTGTTACCGCCCTGTCCCCGGTTATAAAGCAGAACAACCGCGAAAAGAATATCGTCAAGACATTCGAGAAGTGGTGGGAAGAAGAAGGGGCCGCCCAGTTCATCGCGGTCGGGCTCAAGGCCGACGAAAAGACGAAGGCCGAAGAATTCGCGCAATACCGCGAACGCTACCTAAAACAGAACAACACCTTCATTGTCGAAGACCGCATCGAAGAAATGAAGAAGGAATTCCGCGAGTGGTGGGAAATCGGAGGCGGCAAGGAACAGTATATCCAGGAGCACAAGGTCTACCCCAAAGAAAAACAGTTCCTCGACGAAAGAGACCAGTGGATCAAGCAATATACGGACAAGCAGGTGCGTTACGCGCTCGCGTTCATTCCCAAGGACGGCGAATACGGCAAGTTGTTCACCTGCCCGCTGTTGTTCCCGGGAATCCTGAGCTTCCTCCTGTTCCTCATATTCTTCCCCTTCGCGTACATGCGCCTGGCCGAACGCTGGGGCATCGCCGTGACCATCGGTTGTGCTGTCGCCGCCTTGGCCATCGGAGGGTTCATCGTCAGCATTCTCACGTCGACAAGCTTCTTTGACCACTACGATGCAGACCGCTACATGGGTATGAGCCCGGCGCTTGCGTTCTTGCTCGGGGCCGTTTGTTTCGGGCGCCGCAGGAACAGCGTTTCGATGCCGGAACGTTCGGCAGCGATTGCCGGAATCCTATTCGATTCCGTCGTGAACATCTTTGTAAACGGCGGGATTTTCGGCGCCGTGGCGCTCACGTCGTGGATTGCATTCGGGGCAGGCTGCTTTGGCGGCATGAATATCCCGAACCGCCGGAAAACGATGGCAGAAATGCGTGCCGAGGTTTTACAGGAACGCCTCCGCAAGAATACATCGAGCAACCAGCAGGCGGCGCGCCGTAAAAAGACGCGCGACCGCATCAACGAAGGTTTCCAGGAAGCGTCCAAGGGAGCCTTCCCCGCGGCAAGGCAGCTGCTAGGCCAGGCAATGACGGAACTCTTGCAAGAAATCCCGCTCGACATAGACACGACGAAGAAACTCGCCGAAAGGATGGCAAGCCCGAGCCTGTATATCGATGTTCCGAGCGAGCAGTGGCTCGAATGGGGCGGAACGGCAAGGACCAAGAAGTGCCCGGAAGCGGCCCTTATCTTGCTTGAGAAAGGTCTTTCAACCGAAAAGAACGTGACGCTGGCGCGACGCGCCCTCTACAGCATCGGTGAAATCCGCATCACGAACAAGCTGTACCCCGAAGAAGGAATCGTCCGCTTGAAAAAAGTGATTGAGCTTGAAGGCGGAGACGTTCTCGCAAACCAGGCGAGAAAGCTTATCGAACAGGCCTCGGCAAAATAACGGCTAGAGGATCAGCATCCCGTCGCCGTAGCTGAACAGCTTCATCTTGTTCTCGACCGCCATCTTGTAGGCTTCGAGCGTGTTTTCGCGGCCATAGAACGCCGAGACAAGCAGGATGAGGGAACTCTTGGGCCAGTGGAAATTGGTGAGGAGCCCATCCACAATCTTATAGCGGTAACCAGGATAGAAGAACGCATGCGTCACGCCGCTTTGCGCCTTCACGATTCCGTTCGCATCGGCAATCGTTTCGACAACGCGGGTACTTGTCGTCCCGACCGTCACGATGCGGCCGCCTTCGCGCTTCGCCTTGTTGATGATCTCGGCGTTTTCCTTCGTGAGTTCGTAATGCTCGCCGTGCATCTTGTGCTGCGTAAAGTCTTCGACGGAAATATTCTGGAACGTTCCCGGCCCCACGTGTAGCGTCACTTCGGCCACGTACACGCCTTTCGCCTTCAAGTCCTCGAGCATCTGCTCGCTAAAGTGCAGGCTCGCCGTAGGCGCAGCGACCGCGCCCGAATACTTCGCGAAAATCGTCTGGTAGGCCTTTTTGTCTTCTTCGTCGTCGGGGCGGTTGATGTAGGGCGGCAGCGGCACATGCCCTTCGCGGTTCATCACCGATTCAAGTTCCACCGGAGTCACCGCAAAACGCAAGACGCGGGAACCGTCTTCGCGGACTTCTTCGACCACCGTCTTCACACCCGCGATTTCCAGTTCGCGGCCGACCTTGAAAGCCTTGCCCGGGCGCACCTGCGCCTCGTAGCGGGCTTCGCCGGATTCCGCCGGAATCAACGACTGCACCAACAACGTTTCCACTTCGCCACCGTGCAGCGTATGGCCATAAAGGCGTGCCGGAATCACCTTGGTATTGTTCACCACTAGGCAATCACCGGGGTTGAACAAGTCGACAATCTCGGGAGCCTTTAAAATGCGGCGTTCACCGCCGTTCCTGGGGCAATGCAATATACGCGTCTTGCCCTTGCCCGCCGTGCGGGACGCAATCAATTCTTGCGGAAATTCAAAAGAATAATCAGACAGTGAATGTTCCATAAACGCTTATTAAATCTCTTCCAAAGTCTTTTTCAGGAGGGTCTTCATTTCGTTCTTGAGACTCTCCGGCTTGAGAATCTGCAAATACGGCAAGTTACCGAAAAGCCACGTCTTGAAATCGGGAGTCAGGCGAATCTTCATGTCCACGACGTCCTGCTTGTTGCGGTCCTTGCGCATGCGTACCGGCGGATTAAAATGGGACTTCTCGAACTGCTTCTTGAGCCAGCTATCCTTTATGAGCAAGGAGATTTCTTGCGGGGCCTCCGTCGAAGTATACTTGCCGAAGGTATGCTTGTAATGGATGTCGGCATTGAACGAAAGATCCTTTTCTACCGGGTTGTTCGTCATCAACACATTCGAGATGTTTTCCACCACGTAGTTCTTGAACACGCCCGTCTTCGCAAAAGATTCATCGGCAGCCACCAAGTAGACCGTGTCAATTCGCATGATGACCTTGACCGGACTGACTTCAATCGTTTCCTTATTGGATTCGTCACCGACATGCGTATAGGTAATGCGGATCTTCAACTTCTTGTGAACCGCATCGAGAATCCTGTTCACAATCGAATCCTGTAATTTTTCATCGCTGAACGGGCCGTAATCCAAGACCAGGTCGCGGTCAATCGTAATCGCTTCCGGCTTGAATTCATCCGGGTCGGTCACCTGCAAAGTTTCGATGAGCTTGTCCAGGAGCTTGCGGGTCTTCATGTCGGCCGGGGACGATTCAGAAATATTCTTCTTGATTTTTTCCAGCTGCTTTACGGCACCCTGGTTGAAGTTCGTCTTTTCTTCGGTCTGGATAACCCACACGGTCTCGCCGTTTTTCTTGTGGCTATGCAGCCCACAGTTCTCGTTGCGGAGCAATTCCAGATAGCGGAACACCGTGCGCGGACCGCGGCCAATCGCCGTAGCAATCTGGCTTACCGTCATTTCACGCTTCAGCAAGTCCTTCACCGTATTGATTTTTTCGTACCCAGCCATTGTTCCTCCTTGGAGACTAACAAACTCTAAGTCTATTTTCGATCGATGCCGTCCTGACCATCTTCACGGCATTGATTAGCGCCCATTGTTTCTGAAACGAATTGCTGACCCGGCCTTCCATCACATACTTGTTGTTGAAATAGGTCAAGCGAATCATGGTCCCCGCAAGGCGCGTGTTCTGCGCCAATTCCTTTTCGATGACGCGGCACGTCACCTGGATATCGGAATGCTTTTCGGGAATGGGGTTTATCGTGAGCGAAAGGTCCTGGAGCCCGGGCAAGTCGGCGATACGGTTTTCCAGGTCTTTCGGGAAGTTGAAATCGAAACAGCTGAGCTTGACGTTCGCACGGCTGTTCCTCACTTCGGCGCTATAGTCAAAAATTTTGAAAGCGGGCGCATCGAGCAGGCGCCATATAGAACTTTCGAGGCGTTCGTCGGAAATATACGTTTCCATCTGCACGCGCATAAAGTCAACGCAGCCCCTCACATGCGGCATATTGTTGACGCAAGCGCAAAGCGCCTTCTTGACCGCAAGGCTGCGCACGATTCCTTCCAGGTAGACAATCCCCTGCCCCACGGTTACCTGCACGCGGTTATAATCTTCCGGGAACAGCTGGGCCAGTTTCTGGCGTACATATTCCGAAAGCGTCGTGTTGGGAACGTTCTGCTTCGAAAGCGGAATCGTGATAAACAGGAGGGAGTTATCGTCCAGCAGAATCGCCAGCTTGTCTTTGCCACCGTCGCTCACCAAGCCGACCGCAACGCCGAACTGGTCACGGATGGCGTGGTACACGTTGTCGCCTATCAGCACCTGCGCCGTCTGCGCGGGAACGAGGCGGTAGCCGTCCGGAGCCTCTTCGTTCCTGATGATTGTCTTGGGGCGTTCCACCTTCTCGGGAGCGCCGCCGTCATAGCTCACCAAGAAGACTTCCTTGTCTCCGGTCTGGAAATAGCTCTTGACAACCCCCGGCTTTACCGTATTCTTGAAATACAGCCAGTTCCCCGGGATAATACGGTTCTTCCCGTAGATTTTCGTATAATCCGAGCCGTTGCTGCTTTGGCCTATCGCGAACTCCTGGGAGAAAGCGACAAACGTCGTCCCGCATTCATCGCAACGGCACAACAGCGGGATATGCGGCGCCATACCGCCATAGGTTGAATACGGCTCTTTCGCAAACAGGCCATGCGGCATTACGCGGCGGCAGCGCCTGCAAAAGAGCTTCTGGGTATGCAACCTATAAGGAAACTGGGAACGCATGGGGAGTGGTTGGTGGTTAGGTGTCCAAGCCTATTTCATCAGCGGCATTGCCACGTCGATGCGGCGGAGCACTTCTTCCTTGCCGATGATTTCGAACATTTCCCAGAGGCCAGGGCCAGCGGTAACGCCAGACACGGCGAGACGCGGAGCACCGACGAGTTCACCGACCTTGTGGCCGCAACGTTCGGCGAGGTCGTAGAATCCCTTCTCGATGACCGGAGTCTTGAAATCTTCGATAGAGGCGAGCATGTCGCGCACGAGAGTCGCCACCTCCTTGGAGCCTTCGCCGAAGTGCTTCTTGGCACCCTTTTCGTCGTAGGTCGTCGGGGCCACAAAGAAGTACACAGCCATGTCGGCCAAATCCTGCACAAAGTGGGCGCGCGGTTTCAATTGCTTCACGATTTCGTCGAGGCGAGCTTCCGGTTCCTTCGAGAGGTCGATGCCCTTTGCGGCAAGACCTTCCTTCATGATTCCCTTGAGGAACGCGTCGTCGCACATGTGGATGTGCTGGCCGTTCATCCACTGCAACTTCTTCTCGTCAAAGCTCGCGGACTTCGGGTTGATGCGTTCGAGCGTGAAGCTTTCAACCATTTCCTTGATGGTCATGACTTCGCGGTCGTCACCCGGGTTCCAGCCGAGGAGAGCAAGGTAGTTCACAAGCGTTTCAGGCAGGTAGCCGAGATCGCGGAAATCACCCACGGAGGCGGCACCCTTGCGCTTACTGAGCTTACCGCCGTTCTTGTCGAGAATCACCGGCAGGTGGCACCATACGGGCGGCTGCCAGCCAAAGGCCTTATACAACAGTTCATGCTTCGGCGTGGAGCTGATCCATTCGTCGCCGCGAAGCACGTGCGTCGTACCCATCAGGTGGTCGTCCACGACGCTTGCAAAATGGTAAGTCGGGTAACCATCGCGCTTGATGAGCACGAGGTCGTCCAGAAGTTCGTTCTGGTAGCTGATGTGGCCGCGGATCATGTCGTCGAATTCGGTGACGCCGGTTTCCGGCACCTTGAAGCGGATGACGGCCTTTTCGCCGGCGGCAATGCGGGCCTCAGCTTCTTCACGGCTGATGTTACGGCAGTGGCGGTCGTAACCCGTGACCGGCACATGAGACTTTTCCTGTTCGGCACGAACTTCCTGCAGGCGTTCTTCGGTGCAGAAGCAGTAGTAGGCGCAGCCCGCATCCAGCAGCTTCTTGATTTCGCGGTGGTAGATGTCGAGGCGCTCGCTCTGGAAATACGGACCACAGTCACCTTCGCAACCCGGACCTTCGTCCCACTGCAGGCCAAGCCACTTCAAGTCGCGCATCAAGTCGTGCAAGGCCGTTTCGTTATAACGCTTGCGGTCGGTATCTTCGATACGCAGGTAGAACGTGCCGCCCATGTGCTTGGCAAAGAAATAGTTGTAAATAGCCGTGCGCGCACCGCCCACATGCAAGTAGCCCGTGGGGCTCGGGGCAAAACGGACGCGGACGGGACGGGTAGCAGAATTTTCGCTCATAGAATCCTCTTTTTTATTTTTTTTCGTGTCAAAAAATAGCAATTTTTGAGCAAACATCCTCTTTTTTTGCCCATTTGGAACCAAATTCAAGAAAACGCGGCCATAGTTTAGTTATCTTTTTGTCCATCAACGAGTTACAAGGACTTCAAAATGGACGCTTTAAACGCTTTTCTCGATACTGTTGACGGTTACGTGTGGGGCATCCCCCTTATCGGCATCGTCCTCTTCGTAGGCATCCTGCTCACGAGCCGCCTCGGCGTCTTGCAGGTGACAAACCTCGGCAACGCGCTTCGCTACATGCTCCACAGCGAAAAGGAAGGCGAAGGCGAAGTCTCGAGCTTCGCGGCTCTCTGCACCGCGCTCGCAGCGACCGTCGGCACGGGTAACATCGTGGGCGTCGCGACCGCCATCGGCACGGGCGGCCCGGGCGCGCTCTTCTGGATGGAAGTCGCCGCCTTCTTCGGCATGGCCACCAAGTACTCCGAAGGCCTGCTCGCGGTCAAGTACCGCAAAGTTGCAAGCGACGGCAAGGTATTGGGCGGCCCCTTCTACTACATCGAGACCGGCATCAAGGAGCGCTTCGGGCTCAACCTCAAGTGGCTCGCCGTGCTGTTCGCCGTGTTCGGCGTACTCGCGGGCCTGCTCGGCATCGGTACCATCACGCAGGTGAACGGCATCACCTCGGCCGTCGCGACCGTCATCCCCACCGGCGAATTCGTGAACATCGGCGGCAACTCCGTCTCGTACTCCACCGCCATCGCGGGCCTGCTCTGCGCCGCGTTCACCGCGAGCGTCATCATCGGTGGCTTAAAACGCATCGCGAAGGTCGCGCTCTACATCGTGCCGTTCATGGCCATCTTCTACATCATCTTCTGCCTGCTGATTCTCGGATTCAACTTCTCGAACATCTCGACCGCCATCGAGACCATCATCCGCGCGGCGTTCAACCCGAGCGCCGTCACGGGCGGCGTGGTAGGCACCATCTTCATCGCGATGCAGAAGGGTATCGCCCGCGGCATCTTCAGCAACGAGGCAGGCCTCGGTTCTGCCCCGATTGCCGCCGCAGCAGCCAAGACAAAGGAACCAGTTCGCCAGGGTCTTGTGTGCATGACGGGCACCTTCATCGACACCATCGTCATCTGCTCCATGACGGGCCTCGCCATCGTGGTCACCGGCGCATGGACTCCGGAACTCGGGCTCCAGGGCGTAAACATCACCATGGAAGCGTTCACCCGCGGACTTTCGAACCTCCCCGCCGGCGCAAGCATCGCACCCTACGTCCTTACCGTGGCGCTCGTGTTCTTCGCGTTCACTACCGTCCTCGGCTGGGCCTACTACTCCGAACGCTGCCTGGAATACCTTATCGGACGCGGCAAGAAAAACGCGATCCTCGCCTTCCGCTGGCTCTACGTGGCGGCCGTGTTCATCGGTCCCTACCTCACGGTGAGCGCCGTGTGGACGAGCGCCGACATCTTCAACGGGCTCATGGCCTTCCCGAACCTCGTGGCATTGATTTTGCTCTCTGGCATTGTCGCCCGCGAGACGAAGAAGTTTTTCGTGAAGCTCGAGAAGACGAAGGACTAGTCTTAAGGCAAGAAGCCTTAGAAGAAGGGGGAACATCCCCCTTTTTTATTTTCG
>CACXKY010000027.1 GCA_902768325.1 Fibrobacter succinogenes | reverse complement strand
CCGTCGCCCAGCTTACCGATGTACATACCGGGGCGGAGCCTAATGTGTTCGTACCAATCTAGAGTCTTGATGCTGTCCTTGTCGTACTTTACAGCCATTATCTACCTATTCACTTGCTTTTGCAAAACCAAAAAGTGCTTATTTTCGCCAATTTTAGGAATTTTTACTGGGTGAATCCGAACCACGCGCCGCGGTTCGTCCTTTTTCGCAAATATACAAAAAATTTTTGTCAATGAGTGACAATTTGTGCAGTTATATCTTTTTTGACGGGGGAAGCCTCCCCCTCGGCGGCACTGCGTCGCCGCCTACCCCCTCTGCGGGGAGTTCCCCGCAACGCCCCCAACCGCGTCATCCCCCGTCTTCGTCATTCTGAGCCGAAGGCGAAGGCACGCAAACACGATCACTTCGTTGAAGTGTTTGCTTTGCGAAACGCCTCCTCTCCGCAAAGAAACACGAGAGGGGCTCTGGTATGTAATGTTACTGCTAGGTACGTGTGAAGAGCGGTTACTGCTCAGCCCTTGTGGCTGTTAGTCACTGCGGGCTTCACGAAACTCGGGTTTTATTTTGAACCGCAAGGAACGTCTTGGCGCGGGGTTAGTAGTCCTTCACGCAGCGGAGATAATTTTTAAACCTTTTTACGTTTCCCGATTTATAATCTACTATGTTTGTCCCCAACTCAACCGTATACGCTGCTGTCGCGTTTTTTTCCGCCCCAACCCAGAAAGCAGCCATACTACCAATTTGCCGATAAACGCTTCCTTGATCGGGATAAGCACGACCGCCCAGTAACGCAGAAAAACCAATCCGGTCAGTGCCTCCAAAAATTGCGGAGAGCATCGGTCCGCTCCCGAAATTAGCCGCAGCAGGCATACTCCTCCACTCCAATTCATTAAGTACGTGCCATCCGTCTGGACATATTCCCTGATGACGAATATCAACAATAGAGCCTTCAAGAGCATTTTCCAAACCGTCAAGCGAATCAGGACACTCCGGAGTAGAGCCCGTCAAAACAGTATCGCATGCACGGGGAATATTCATCGCCTCGCTCCAGGAGTATAGCCCGCCAAAACCGTTATCGCAGTACCACGGGTCGTCATTGTAGCAGAATTTCTCTACAACCCCGTCGGCATTGGCCGCCGAATCAACGGGAACCATCTTGCCATAGTTAAGGTTGCTCGCCATAACAACATAAGTCCGGTGAAGATCCTTCGCCTCGTATGTTATCGTCCTATATTCCTGTCCGTCGCGAGGGTCCGTAAACGTCCCGTATTCCACGCCGTCCCTATACTGCTTCGACATATCGAAATAGCTGCTGCTGGACCTTAGAGACGAACTTGATTCCGGGGCATAAACCAGATATCCATTTTGGCAAAGCAATCGATACATGGTTCCATCATAATAGATATGTGAATATTGGCCTTCATCATCACATTCCGTGGGATTTTCTTCCAATATGGTCAAAAAATCTTTTTTTCCATTACTAGAAGAAGATTTCGCAGTTCCTTTTGAACTACTAGATGAACGTGAAGAACTTGACGAACTTACGCTGGAACTGGACTTCACCGAGCTGCTCGACTTGGCCGAAGACGAACTGTTCTTCGACGAAGACGAGACACTGCTGCAAGACGAGGGACTGGATCCTTCATGGCTATCGCCACTCAGGATGACGCTATCGCTGCTTTCGCTGTTGCTCAGGATGACGCCGGAGGATGAGTCATCGCCGCAGGCGGTAAACAAGAACGTCAACGCAAGCGCCAAGACAAGAGTGATGGATCCTCGGCCGTTGGCCAAGGATGACTGGCCAAGGGTGACAGGCAAGGATGACGTCAATAACAGTTTCTTCATTCTCGACAAGTTTGCAATGACGTGCTTCATAACAACCCCAAAACGTTTGTCTTAAATGTAGAAAAAACTATATTTGCCTATATGCGAAAAACGTTGTCCTTCGTGTTCCTGTGGCTTTGTCTTTTTTCTGCCTCGTTCCTGTTCTCGACGGCATGTTCCGGCGACGAAAAGAAAAGAAGGTTGCGTCGGGCTATACGGAAGAACAAAACGCCTGGGATATCAAGGATACTGTCGCCTACCTGAAGCTTTTGAAGACCTGGGAACCCGAAATCCCTGTCGATTCGGTTCAAAGGAAGCCGGAAATTAACGGTGCTCCCGAAGACGTCTATTGGTACGATATCGAGTTCCTGTCCGAAGAAAGTAATTTCTATGCCTATACGGGACCCGATGGCGCAAATGGATTCTGTGAATTGCTCGTCTATAACGACGAGAACGGTATTCGCCTTATGATGGAGATCAGTTCGGCAATGGAAGTCTATACGCAGATCTTGCGGCGCGATTCCATGTTCGCCATTGTCTCGGATCATCTTGACAAATCCTACGCGGATCAAATTCCGGCTACCGCATGCGAAGAGGACTCGCTTGCTTTCGTGGAACAGTGTGCAAAGTCTAAAGGTACGGTTGTGGACCAACTCGGGATTGGATGTACGGAACTCCACTTGATCTGTACCAAGGAAATCATGCCGAAAAAGACTGCGGACGAGTTCCTGGACAGCACCGCCGCCGACCTGAAGGCCCGCTGCGCGGATGCCCTGGGTATTTCCCTGAAGGATATGGGGAACGGCGTCATGGACGGTAAGTATCCTTGGCGCTACTTGAATCCTGAACTCTCTTATGGCGAGGTCGTGGACGAACGCGACGGACAGGTGTATAAGACGATAGCCATCGATACCCTCGTCTGGATGGCGGAAAACCTGAACTATGCGGACAGTATTAATTCGCCGAGCCTGCTCGGCAAGAGCTGGTGCTATGGCAACGAGCCGGAAAACTGCCTGAAATATGGGCGAATCTATACGTTTGGCGCGGCGGTCGATTCGTTTGCCCTTGCAAATGATCCCGATAATCCGGTGCAGTGCGGATACGGTTATGTCTGTAAGGAATTGAAACCGATTCGCGGGCTCTGCATGGAAGGCTGGCACATCCCTTCGACTAGTGAATACCATGTAATCGATGATTATGCGATGTCTATTGCTACTAAGGTCTATATGCCCAAAGGTGCAAGTACGGAAGTGACGGCGCAAGCGATGAGGAGTGCCTATATTTGGCCGTATGGCGACGACACCTTCGGCTTTTCGCTGTTGCCAGGAGGCTATTACAAGCTGGATTCTGGGCAATTCAAGGATGGCGGGCAGGTGGCGTACCTTTGGTCTCTCGACTATAACGAGGATTATGTCTATATGTTCGTCGTCTACGATGACGTAAGCATATCTTCTGGGGGGACAACGCACGTGACGCTTGAAGAAAAGTACATGTACGCCCTCAATATGCGCTGCGTAAAGGATAGATGATGGACTTGGAAGTCAGTATTGCCGCCCGAATCCTTGTCGGTGGAGGAAAACTCCCGGTGGCGCAAGAAGAAATCCTTGCGGCGCTCGGTGCCGATTCGCCTGTGGCTGTCACGGAAGACGCCCTGGCGGAATACTGCAGGGCGGTATCGGAAAAGTCCAGCTGTAAGGTCTACGTATGGATGGACCGCGAAGAATACGGCAACGCGAACGTCTTTAACGGCGGCTCCGATTACGAGGTCGTGAACGAGGTCTGTTTCCTCTGCGTGTGTGACTGCGGAAAAGAAACGGTCCGTGAACGCACGGACCGATGGAATTCTAAAATCGAGGAAGTCCTCTAGTAGCTGAACCCGGCAAAGACGTTATTGCTGAGGAACGGCAAAATGCCGAGCGCTACGACCATAACGGAAAGCAAGATGACGACGTTCCGCTGGCGTTTGGTCAGGCGGATCGGACTCAGGTTCCCTTCGGGTTCGTCGACCCAGGCGCTCTTGATCAGCTGGATGTAGTAGAACAGCGCAATCACGTTGTTCAATACGGCGAATGCGACAATCGCGTAATGGCCGGTAGAGGCCCCGCTGAAGAACAGGTGGAATTTGCCGAAGAAACCGGCAAGAGGCGGAATGCCCGCCAAGCTGAACATCGAAATCGCAAGCGCGATGGCGAGGTTCACGTCTTGCTTCGAAAGCCCGCGTAAAGAAGCGAAGGTCTCTTCGCGGTAATGGCCGATAATGCCGAAGACGAAGAAGGCGAGGTAGTTAGAAACGGCGTAGACGAACAGGTAGTAGATGATTGCCGTCTTGGCCATGGTGGCGGGGCCGAGGAGGGCGACCATGATGTAGCCTGCCTGGGCGATGGAACTGTAGGCCATGAAGCGGCGGAGGCGACTCTGCTTGAGGGCGCCGAGGTTACCGACGAAGAGGGTCGTTCCGGCGAGGAGCGCGATAAGCGGGGCAATCTGTTCCTGGATGGGGGCGAGGGGGCCAAAGACGAGCACGACGAGGAACGCGATGGCGGTAGCCTTCGACGTGACGGAAATGACGGCGGTGACGGGTGTCGGTGCGCCTTCGTACACGTCCGGTGCCCAGGTGTGGAACGGGAACAGCGTGAGCTTGAATCCGATACCGCAGAAGAGGAACAATACGGCAACCCAGAGAAGTGGGTTGGTACCGTTCGAAATCGCGTACTGGATTTCGGAGAAATGGAGTGAACCGGCGAAACCGTAGAGGTAGCTGAAGCCGAACAGTTCAAAAGCCGTGGCTACGGAGCCCATCAAGATGTACTTGGTAGCGGCTTCCGAACCCAATTGGTCTTTCTTGTTCCAGGCGGTCAGCGCATACATCGGGATGGTCGCCATTTCGAGGCCGAGGAAGAATGTGAGCAAGTCGCAGGCGCTCACGACGGTGAATCCGCCGAAGGTCGCAAAGGCGATGGCGCCGATGAATTCGGCAATTTGATGCATCTGCTGCCTTTCACCGCTGTGTTCGAAGTAGTCCTTCGAAAGCCACATGCCGAGAATGGCGCTGATAATAAGGACTTCTCGCATGAGTACGCCGAAGTCGTCGATTTTCCAGTTGCTGATGAAGAGCCTTCCTTCGCCGCTGGCAAGCGGGATGAGGTTCAGCAAGATGAAAATCGCGATGAAACCGACGTTCGCGATACGCCAGGGGACTTTCGACTGGGTGCTGCAGAAAAGCCTGCTCCCGATGACGATGAACGGGAAAATCAGCAGGAGGATGTCGGGAAAGAGGTAATTGGGAATTGACATAGTAGCAGAACTCGGATCTTAATTAGAGGAACTTTTCAAAAATGGGAGCGATACTCCAGTCAAGCATTTCGGAAATCCACCCGGGGCAGACACCGATGAACAGAAGGCAAGCGACAAGGACCACGATGACGAGCTTTTCGCGGAAGCACCCGTCGGTAAGGCTTTCGTATTTTTGCGGGAGCGGACCATGGAGCATGCGGTTCGCCGTCTGCAAGATATACACGGCCGTCGTGGTAATGGAAAGGATGGCAAGGATGGTCACGAAGCGCGTCAGCGTTGACGGCTGCTGGAAGGCGCCGATAAAGATGGTGCTTTCGGCGATGAACCCGCTGAATCCCGGGAGCCCGAGTCCTGCAAAACCGGCAAGAACGAAGCCTACGCCGAGGAAGGGCATCTTGCGCATGATGCCGCCCATCTGGGTGATGTCGCGAGTATGCGTACGTTCATAAATCATGCCGATGGTCGCGAAGAAGAGCCCGGTGAGGAACCCGTGCGAAATCATCTGCAGGCTAGCACCGCGAAGGCCAATCGGTGTGATGGCCGCAAGGCCCAAGAAGATGAGGCCCAGGTGACTGATGGAACTGTATGCGGTGATGTACTTGAGGTCTTTGTGGCGGATCGCGATAAAGGGACCGAGAACCACGTTGAATATCAGGAGCGCAACCACGTAGGGGAGCCAGAACTTAGCCGCTTCGGGCATCAGGAACATGGCTACGCGCAGGCAACCGTAGGCGCCCATCTTCATCATGACGCCGGCAGCGAGCATCGAAACCGCGGTCGGTGCCGAAGAGTGACCGTCCGGGCTCCAGAAGTGGAACGGGAACAGCGAACTCGATACGGCGAATCCCATGAACATGAGCGGGAAGGCCCACATCTGGAATTCCATCGGGAAGGTGACCTTGGAAAGTTCCATGAGGCTCCAGCTGTTCACGCCGCCTTCAAAATACAGCCCGAACAGAGTTGCCAAAATCATCGAAGAACCGAATGCGAGCGTCAAGGTGAGTTTCTTTCCGCCGTAGTCCCTGCGTCCGCTGCCGTAGCAGGCAATCATCAGGTACATGCAGAGTGCTTCCATTTCGTAGAATACGAAGAACAGCACAAGGTCGAAACTCATGTACACGCCGTACACGCTTGTCGCGAGAATCTGGATCAGCGCGAAGAAGACTTTCTGGTTCCCCTTGATGTTGTAGCTTACGAGGACTCCCGCCCATACGATAAAGGCGGTCAGGGCGAGCAACAGCATGTTGAGGCCGTCGGCACCGACGGTGTAGTGAGCGTTAAACAGCGAAAGCCAGGGAATATCGATAAAGAATCGGAGCAGAAGCGGGTTCGCCGCATCGGTTGCGGGAGCGGCTCCCATGGAGTAGACGCGGTAGGTGAGGAAGCAGACTATCGCAAGGACAAGCGACGCCGAAGCGGTATGGATCCCGCGGAGCAGCTTCGCTCGCGATGCCGAAATGGGAATGCAGGCAAGGACGGTGATGAGCGGGATAATCCAGATTTGATTGAAAAGTATCGTTTCCATATTGCGCCTACAGGGGAAGCTGGCCGAAGAATCGCCAAAGGAGGACACCGACAATCAGTGTGCCGAGATAGAACGGGAGGTAACCCGCCTGAGCCGTGCGTACGAGGTCGCCCAACTTGTGGATGAACCAGACGCAGAAGGCGAGGAGCCCTTCGATGATGTAGTCGTTGAATGCGCGTGACACGCGGGCGATTCCGCCGAAAATGAACTGCCTTACGACGGCGTAGTACATTTCGTCGAAATAGAACTTGTGGTAAATCACTTTATAGATGCCGGAGCGGTTCGTGGAATCGAGAGCGCGCTGCACCTTCGCCTTCGGGCTTGCATAGAAGAACCAGGCGATAGCGATGGCGATGGCCGCGACGCCAATGGCGGCAAACGGAATCCAGGGTGCATGGGCGAGTTTCAACAGCTGCGGAACGTGGAGCTGGCCGGGGACGAAGAACTTCTCGAAAAGGCCCTTGCCGAGAATGCCCGAAAGCAGGGCCGGGACGGCGAGGACGACAATCGGGAGCGTCATGGCGAAATCTTCGTGGACATGCCCCGCCTTGACGCCTTCGTGACGCGGTTCCCCGTGGAAGGCGAGGAAGAACATGCGGAACATGTAGAACGCGGTGAGGCCGCTCGTGAAGAGCGCCACCGCAAAGACGACGTAGTGGTGCCCCTGGAAGGCGGCGAGGATGATTTCATCCTTCGAGAAGAATCCGGAGAACGGCGGGATGCCCGAAATCGCGAGGACCGATATGAGCGTACAGATGTAGGTGATGGGCATCTTCTTGCGGAGACCGCCCATCGCGTCGAGGTCGTTCGTATGGACCTGATGGATGAGACTGCCCGCGATAAGGAAGAGGCTGCACTTGAAGAAGGCGTGCGTGAAGATGTGGAACGTCGAAGCTGTCCAGCCGGTGACGGCATAGACCTGGTGGATCTTGCAGGCGCCGAGCGCAAACATCATGTAACCGAGCTGCGATAGCGTCGAGTAGGCGAGGATCCTCTTGATGTCTTTTTGCGTGCAGGCGATAACGGCTGCAAAGACCATCGTGAAGGCGCCCACCCACATGACGATGGTGAGCGTGTCACCGCAAGCGGCAAAGAACGGGAAGAGTCGTGCAACGAGGTAAACGCCCGCGACCACCATCGTGGCGCTGTGAATGATGGAACTGACAGGGGTCGGACCTTCCATCGCGTTCGGGAGCCAGATATGCATCGGGAACATGGCGGACTTGCCCCAACCGCCGGTGAAAATCAGCACGGAACCGATAAAGAGCGCTTCGGCGCTGCTTACGGAACAGAGCCCGAGGTTGACCGTCGATGCCTGGAAGGCGTGCAGCGAAAGCGCGTTGATGGTCGAAAAGTCGAAACTGCCTACCACATAGCTCACGAGCACGATACCGAGCAAGAAGAAACTGTCGGCGAAGCGCGTGAGGATGAATGCCTGCTTGGAGGCGCTGACCGCAGAGGGTTTGTGGTACCAGAAACCGATGAGCAGGTAGCTCGATACGCCCACCAGTTCCCAGAAGATGAACATCTGGAAGAGGTTCGTGGCGGCGACGAGCCCGAGCATGCTGAAGCTGAACAGCGAAAGCAGGCTGAAGAATCTCCCTTCCGCACGGTCTTCGCGCATGTAGCCGACGCTGTAGATGTTCACCATGAAACTGATGAACGTGACGACAACGAGCATCATTATCGATAGCGGGTCCACGAGCATGCCGATTTTTGCGACGAGCGAACCGGCGAAGGGGAGGAACTCGTAATCGAACATGATGGCTTTCTGCGGCGCGTAGCCGGAACAGAAGTAATGGATGGCGACCGTGATGGCCGATGCCGCGGCGAGTCCGTTACAGGCGATGGCGAACGCGGCCGCTGCCTTGGCGTTGCGGTTACCGAGGAATAGCCCGTTGACGACGAAGGTGAGCAGCGGGAGTAGGAATATCAGGTAGGAGAGGGTAATGTCGTTAATCATGGAGTTCCCTCAACTGGTCGGCGTCAAGACTCTTGTGGCGGCGGTACATCGTGACGATGATCGCCAAGGCGATGGCCATTTCGCAAGCCGTCACCGCGATGACGAAAATGCTGAAAAGCGCGCCCGCGGTAGAGTCGTGTGCGGTAAAATAGGCGAAACTGATAAAGTTGATGTTCGCGGCGTTCAGCATGAGCTCAATGGAAATGAGCATGCCGATGAGGTGGCGCCTGCGCATGAGGCCCCAGACTCCGATGCCGAACAGCAAAAAGGCGAGGATAAGGCAGTTAAGAAGGTTCATTACTTGACCTCCTTTTCTTTTTCGACTTCGTCCTTGCTGCGGCGGGCCACCGTGATGGCGCAGATGAGTGTCATCAGGAGGAGCACGCTGACGGCTTCAAACGGGATGATGAATCCGTTCTGGTCGTAACCGAGCAGGCGTACGGCGAAGTTCTGGAGCGACGAATAGTTGGCCGGGGCGTTGACGATACCGCTTGCAAGTTCCGGAGTGGGCAGGATGCACTTGACCATCACGAATACAAAGCCGATCGAAAGCGCGAACGCGGCAAAGATTCTCGGGATTTTCGTGGCGAAGGCGTCTTCACCGAGGTGCGTTGTAAGCAAGATTGTGAACACGACGAGGATTACGACGCCGCCCACGTATGTCATCACCTGCGCAAGCGCGATGAATTCCGCATGCAGCAGCATGTACAAGATGGCGGTAGCGACAAAGCTGAAAATCAGGAACACGGCGCTCTGCAAGATGTTTTTTGCGACGACCGTGAACACCGCAGTCACGAGCATGACGATGGCGACAGCATAGAAGGCGATGTCTATTCCTCCGAGAGGAAAGGTAAACGGCAAATCGGGTAAGGCCAGGTTCGGAAACATTATCCTTGTCCCTCCTTTTTGTTCAAAATCATTTCGAGCGTGTTCGGGTCGGTGGTTGCGACTTCAAAATCCTGGTTCATGCGGATGGCGCCGAATGGGCATGCCTCCACGCAAAGCCCGCACTGGGTGCAGCTCGCAAAATGGTACACGTAGCGGCCGAGCACCTTCTTGCCCGCGATATTCTTGGTCGCAAGCACGTTGATGGAGGCATTCGGGCAGGCGCGTTCGCACATGCCGCAGGCGGTACAGAGGTTGTTGCCGTCTTCGTCCTCGATCATTTCGAGCCTGCCGCGGAACCGCTCGTGCATCTTGAGCGTCTTCCTGTTCTCGGGATACTGTTCGGTGACGATGCGCCTTGGGTCAAAGAAGTACTTGAGCGAAACGGAAAGCCCGCACATGAGGCTCCACGGGCCCGTAATGCAGCGCTTCAGGTAGCGCTTGATGTATTGACGTGTAGATAATCTTTCTTGCATATTACACAATCACCATATAAATTGCACCGGCCGTGAGCAACACGAGGTTTACCGGCAAAAGGAATTTCCATTCAAAGTCCATCAGCTGGTCCACGCGCGGGCGCACGAACGTCCAGCGGACCATCATGTAGCACCAGATCATGAAATAGACTTTGGCGAAGAACCAGATGACTCCGGGTACCATGTTCAGGTAGTTGTCGACGAATTCGATGCCGATACAGGGCGGCAGGAAGCCGCCGAGGAAGCATGTGGTGGCAAGTGCCGAGTTCGTGATGAGCGCGATGTATTCGGCGAGGTAGAACATGGCGAACGGCGTGCCATTGTATTCGGTATGGTAACCGCCCGTGAGCTCCTGTTCCGCTTCGGCGATGTCGAACGGAGCGCGGTTCATTTCGGCGGTACTCGAGATGAAGAACAAGATGAAGGCGATAAAGCCGAGGACCGGAATCTTGAAAATCCACCAGTCGAAAATGGTGCCTTCTTGCCCGAGTGTGATGCTCATGAGGTTCGTAGAACCCGAAATCATCACCACGAACAGCAAAATCATCGCGAACGAGATTTCATAGCTGATCATCTGGGCGCCGCTGCGGAGCGCCCCCAAAAGCGAGTACTTGTTGTTACTGCTCCAGCCGCCAAGCAAAATGCCCAGCACGCCGAATCCGTTCACCGCGATAATCAGGGGGATGCCCATCGAAACGTCGGCCACGACGAGGCTACGGCTGAACGGGATGAGGGCGCAAACGATGAACGGCGCAATCAGCACGATAAGCGGGGCGAGGTAGAACATGAGTTTGTCCGCGCCACTCGGGGCGTAGACTTCCTTGAAGAGCATCTTGATCACGTCGGCGATGGTCTGCAGGGTACCGTGCCAGCCGAGACGCATGGGGCCTAGGCGGCATTGCACGTGGGCGCACACCTTGCGTTCCATGTAGATGAGGATGGGGGCCGAACCGATGTTGACGGCGCACACCGCGATGATGCATATCAGGGCGTTCACCAGGAAGGCGACGACGCTGTTGAGCGTATCGCTCTGGAAACTAGCCGGCAAGAATTCCGTAATGCGCGGAACCATGTCGCGCACGAAATCGCCGATGGGGTTTGTGACTGAAGGTACAAACATAGGTTACCTGTCAATTTCCGGGATCACGGGGTCAAGGGTTGCCATGATGGTCACGAGGTCCGAAATCTTGTGGCCCTGCGCCATCTTGTTGAGCGCAGCGATATGCGGGAAGCTCGGACCGCGCGTATGGATGCGGTAGGGCTTTTCACCTGTCGTCGCGGCGACCACGTAAGTGGCGTACAGCCCCTTCGCGGTTTCGATTTCGCTGTAGTAGCGGCCCACGGGGAGGCGTACCGGCTTTTCCTTGGAACGCCACGGGCCTTCCTTCGGGAACTTCTCGACGCACTGGCGCAAGATCTTCATGGATTCGTGAATTTCGGCAATGCGGATCTTGTAACGGTCGTAGCAGTCGCCGTTATGGAATACCGGGATGTCGAAATCGAGCTGGTCGTAAATGCTGTAGGGATTCGCACGGCGGACGTCGAATTCTACGCCGCTTGCGCGCAACACCGGCCCGGAACATCCATAGGCGATGGCGTCTTCCTTGGAGAGCACGCCGATGCCCACGCTGCGTTCCAGCACGATGATGTTCTTGGAAAGGAACCGCTCGTAGTCGCGCATGGCGTCTTCGAGGTGGTCGAGGAACGCCTTTACGCGCGGGATGAACGTCTCGGGCACGTCGTAGCGGCTTCCGCCCGGCCTGAAGAAGTTCGTCGTGAGGCGCGAGCCCGTGACTTCTTCGAGAATGTCGTGGATCATCTCGCGTTCCTTGAAACCGAACAGCAGGCAGGTTTGCCCGCCGAGGTCGCCACCGAAGCAGCCGAAGAACACGAGGTGAGAGGCGATACGGCCCAGTTCCTGGAGCATCACGCGGATGTATTCGCCCTTCTCGGGAACGCCCACGTTCATGCCCTTTTCCAAGGCGATGACGACGCCCAGGTTGTTCTGGATGGCGGTGAGGTAGTCCTGACGGTCGCTGAGCGCGATGTACTGCAGGTAGCTCATCGATTCCGCCTGCTTTTCCATACCGCGGTGGATGTAGCCGAAGTGCGGCACGAGTTCCACGATGGTTTCGCCGTCCATGCGCAGCGTAAGCCTGAGAGCGCCGTGCGTACTCGGGTGCTGCGGACCCATGTTGATAAAGAATTCTTCCGTATTCGTTTCGCGGGTAATCTTGAATCCCGGCGGGAGTCTCGTTATGCTCATACGGGCCTCCTGATCATTTCCGGATGGGTGAAGTCCTTGCGGAGCGGATATCCGACAAAGTCCCTGTCGAGGAAGATGCGGCGCTGGTCCGGATGGCCTTCAAAATCGATGCCGAACATGTCGTAGACTTCGCGTTCCTTGACTTCGGCGCCTGGGTAGAGATGGCTGATGGTCGGGACTTTCCCGAGCAGCGATGTCGGGCGATCGGCTTCGGGAATGTTGAAGTCTTTCTTGATCTGCACGCAGAAAAAGACCTTGTGCCCGATTTCAATGCTCCTGAGTTGCGTCACCAAGTCAAAGTGGTCGTCGTAGTCGATGGCCGTCACGTCGATGAGGAAATCCATCTTGAATTCGGGATCGTTCTTCACGTATTCGACGGCGCCCAGGTAGTCTTCCACGTCAATCATCACTTCGAGCGGGCGGTCCGCGGGCATCGCGGCGACGACGTCTTCAATCGGGTCTTCGCTGTGCGTGTGCACGGTGACGCTCTGGAACTTCGCCTTCAGCTTCTTGTAGATGTCGAGCTGGCTCATGCCGTAGCGCTTGCAGGCGACGCGTTCCACTTCGGGGAATTCTTCCTTCTTGATGCGCACGGGCTTGTAGGGGCTCTTGTAGTCCGGGTGCTCTTCCTTGAACTTCGCGCGGGCGTCGGCCATTTCCTCGTCTTTCATCTGTTCGAGGGCGGCCCAAGTCTTTGCGGCCTCGCGGTAGCGGTCCATGGTGGACACGTTGCGGATATCGCCTTCGTGCCAAGGCTCGCGGCAAGTTTCCTTCAAAATCTTTTCACGTAACGTGAGGAGCCCGTGGAAAAGCGCTTCGGGGCGCGGCGGGCATCCGGGAACGAACACGTCGACCGGGATGAGGTTCTGCGCACCGCGCACGACGGAGTAGTTGTCGTAGATGAACGGGCCACCGCTGATGGTGCAGGCGCCCATGGCGATCACGTACTTGGGGCCGGGAATCTGTTCCCACAGCATCTGGATGGCGGGAGCCATACGGCGGGTAATCGTTCCGGCAAGAATAAACAAGTCCGCTTGCCTGGGGGACGAGCGGAACACTTCAGAGCCAAAACGGGCAATGTCGTAACGGGCCATGGAACTGCTCATCATTTCGATGGCGCAGCAGCTGGTGCCGTAGGTGAGGGGCCAAATGGAGTTTGCACGAGCCCAGTTCACGACGTAGTCAATGGCATTGACTACATACTTGCCACCGGGTATCGGGTCTAAAACTTTTGGAGCAAGGTTGATTATTCCCATTTGAGAATTCCTTTTTTCCAGGCATAGGCAAGCCCCGATACGAGGATTGCCATGAAGATTGCGAGGTCAATGATGACTATAGCAGGCGAGAGGTCCGTATGTCCAGAAATGATTTCCTTGAAATAAGTCATGACAGGGAAGAGGAACAGCGCTTCGATATCGAATACGAGGAAGAGAAGCGCGAACAGGTAGTAGCCTACCTTAAACTGGATTCTGGCGTTGCCGATGGTTTCCATGCCGCATTCGTACGGAGCCATCTTGTTCTTCGTGTTCTTGGTGCGGTACCCGAGCACAAGACCCGTGACGGTCGCCGCTGCCGCGATGAACGCGCCCAGGAATAGGAAGATTGATAATATGATGTATTCTGACATTCTCTCGTCTCTCGTCTAATAAAAGTTCTGCAACTCCTGCACGGTTCCGAAGAGCGTGTTGCCGATCTGGAAGCGGTCGAGCACGTGCTTCAACAAGTCCTTGAATTCGTCCATGGTGGCGTTCGACATGGCGTCCAGCTTTTCCTGGATGGTATTGACGAAGCCGTAACGCACGGGCTTGGCCTTCATGTCCTGGATGGTGCTGCTCCAGTCCTGCAGCATCTTGTCCGTATCGAATCGGGCGATGATGTAGCGGATGGTGTAGAGGAGCTCCTGCAAGAAGTGGACGAGGAAGATTTCTTCTTGCAGAATACCCCAGCGCTTGTCCTTGGAATACAGCGTGGCGTTGTCCGCCTTCCCGTAGAAGATGGCCGCCTGGGCGTATTCGAGGCAGGTCGTGATGAGGTGCTCGTAACGGCGGACTTCCTGGCTCAGGTTCTGGTACCAGGCCGCGTTCGTCTCCTTGTCCGTCTCACCTCCGGAAATATCGTTTGGCAAGAGCGCCCTGAACGCATAGTAGACTTCCTCGTAATAGCGGTTCCGCATACGGCAGTTGAACGCGCGGTTCTTGAGGGTGTAGTCGCTATGGTGCAACGGGGTGATCATGCCTTGGTTACCTCCCGCACGCCAACGATCTTTTGAATCTTGTTGACCATGCTATCGACCTGTTCCTTGCGGAAGGCCTTGAATTCCATGCGGATGCGTCCGGACGATTCGGTGCTCGCGACGCTCATGCGTTCGAGGTTCAGCCCGGCGTTCTTCAGTTCTTGCAAGATGTCGAGGGTGATGTTCTTGCGGTTGTCGGTCACGATGGTGAGGTGCGTCGTAAATGGTTGCGATACGTCGGCGCTCCATTCCACGGGCAGCTGCTGCTCTACAGGGAAGTCCTTGAGGCAGGGGCAGTTCACGTTGTGGACTTCGATACCGATCTGCGGGCGCATGACGCCGACAATCTTTTCGCCGGGCAGCGGGCCGCAACAAGAAGCAAAGTGAATCACGAGACTCGTTTCTTGCCCGATAATCAAGGGCATGTCGTCTTGGACGGCGTTCTTCTTGTCTTTCCCGAACGTGGGGAAGAACCGCAGTGCCGAACGGTCTTTCGTGTCGATGTCCTCGCCGGTCAGGAACCGGTGGACGTCCTGCAGCGGAAGTTCGCCCTGGCCGATGCGTTCGTAAAAATCGTCGAGGCTCACGGTCCCGAAGTACCGGTTGATCATGTCCTCCTTGGGGAGCCTGTCCTTCTCGATCTTCGCGATGCGGAGTTCGCGCGTCCAGATTTCCTTGCCGAGGTCCAGCGCCTGCTGGGTGATGCTCGTCTTCATCCACTTGCGCAGTTCCTGCTTCGCCTTGACGGTCTTGACCATGTCGAGCCATTCGGGGCTCGGTTCCTGGGCAGGGCTCTTCAAGATCTGGATGGTCGCGCCGTGCTGGATAGGCTTGTCGAGGCTCACCACCTCTTCGTTGATGCGGGCGCCAATGCAGTGCAGCCCGAGTTCCGTATGGACGGCAAACGCGAAGTCGAGGACGATCGCCCCTTCGGGCAGTTCAATCGATGCGCCCTTCGGCGTAAATACGGTCATGCCCTCGGGCTTAAGGTCCACCTTCAAGAAATCGAGGTATTCCCTCGAGTCCGAAATTTCGGACTGCAACTTCACCATGTGGTCGAGCCAGGCGAGTTCTTCGCCTTCGTGCTGTGTCTCCATCTTGTACGCCCAGTGCGCGGCGAATCCCTTCTCGGCGGTCAGGTCCATGTCCTTCGTGCGGATCTGGACTTCCACCATCTTGTTCTCGGGGCCGATGACGGTCGTATGGATGCTCTGGTAGAGGTTCGGCTTCGGGGTCGCGATGTAGTCCTTGAAGCGGCTCTGGAGCGGGGTCCACAGGTTGTGGACATAGCCGAGCGCCAAGTAGCATTCGGGAATCGTCTCGACGATGATGCGGATGGCGAAGATGTCGAAGATATCTTCGAATTGGCAGTCGCGGCTGAGCATCTTGTTGTAGATGCTGTAGATGTTCTTGGTACGGCCCTGGATGGTGCAGTCGAAGTCTTCGAGCGCCATCTTGATTTGCAAGGGGCCGATGACGGACTGAACGTATTTTTCGCGCTTGTCCTTGCCTTCGATAAGGGCGTCCACCAGTTTCTGGTATTCGACCGGGTTTACGTACTTGAAACTTAAGTCTTCCAGCTCCGTCTTGAGCTTGTAGAGGCCAAAGCGGTGGGTGAGCGGGACGTAGATGTCGAGGGTTTCCTGGGCAATCTGCTTGCGCTTCTCGGGCTTCATGTACTGCATGGTCCGCATGTTGTGGATGCGGTCTGCAATCTTGATCATGATGACCCGGGGGTCCTTCGCCATGGCGGTAATGAGCTTACGGTAGGTGCCGGCCTTCTGGGCCGTCTTGCTCGCTTCCTGGACGGCGGTAATCTTGGTGACCGCGTCGACCATGAAGGCGGTGTCTTCCCCGAAGTTCTCCGCGATTTCCTTGAGGGTGTGGGGAGTATCCTCGACCACATCGTGCAGGAGCCCGGCGAGCACCGTGGCCTGGTCTTGTTTAAGGTCTGCAAGAATCTTGGCAACTTCGTAGGGGTGCTCGGTATAGGGCATGCCACTTTTACGGTACTGTCCGTTATGGGCATCGGCAATAAAGGCTACAGCTCTCTTCAGGATCCCTTCGTCCAACTTGGGATTCTTCTTGAGGAGGACATTGACGATGTGCTCCTCGTTGGTTGTCAGGTTGAGAGTTTCCATTGACTATAATTTATTATATAAATGAGCGTAGAATTGGCCTTATTTGTAGAAATAATCCAAAAATAAAGATATAAAAAGGTTGTTTTTGGCCGATGTTGTAAAACGAGACAACGAAAAGTTACAGGATGTGAAAAAAAACACATTTCAGTAATTATTTTTATCATTGCTTAATGTATCTGTTAATGTCAGAACATTAGAGGGGTTGGTTATGAAATCGTATGAAGGGTTTCGTGTCGTTGGCACGAGTCACTTTTGGGGAGTATACTAGAATTTTACCTTTGTAAGCCGGCTTCTACGGAAGTCTGGCCTTTTGTGTTTCCCTAAGAAATCGCCTAGAACTCAGCTAAACTCCTCGAAATGGGTTATAGGCAGAAGGGTCGGCGTAAGCCGACCCTTTACATTTTGTAAATCAATAATTTTTTAGGTGGTGGGGACTCGCTTTTATTCGGGACTATATTTATAGTACCTGTAGGTGCCGAATTCACGGTGCCTCAAAGGTGGGTTGGATATGAACAAGAAAAAACTAGTAGTTTCGCTGGCGGGCATCGCCTTCGGACTTTGGGCCTGTGGTGGCGAAAATACAGCCTCTACGGAATGTCAAACAGAAGATTGTCTTATTGCTCAGTACGGCGAGTTTAACGCCGATTCTGCCAATAAGGCGCTTCAAGACTCTATCAATCAAGCAAATGCATCCAGCAGTTCCGTGGACCTGTTCTCGGGTTCCGGCACGGGTGACCTGGGAACCTCTTCCGAAACGCAGCTTCCGGCCAGCTCGGATGCCGTCGTGCAGAGTTCTGCCGAACAGGCGCAGCCCGGTTCTTCGAGCGTCGTGACGGGAAACTCCAGTTCTGCGACGGTGCCGGCATCTAGCGCTATCGGAAGGTCTAGCGGACACGTGCATTCTAGCGGTCACGTACGTTCTTCCAGCTCGGTTGCGCCCGTGGTATCTAGCAGCAGCGTCGTCGGGCCGGTCGAGCCTTCCTCCGACTTCGTGGAAGACCACCGCAGCGAATGCCAGATCGGCAATATCCCCTCTAGCGTAAACAACGCCAAGCTCCCGGACCCGTTTATGGGCCTCGACGGCAAGAGAATTTCCTCGAAGGCCGACTGGAAGTGCCGTCGTGAAGAAATCGGCGCCATGTATGAAAAACTCATGTTCGGTACCAAGCCGCGCAATCCCGAAAAGGTCGAAGGTTCCTACTCCGGCGGAAAGCTCACCATCAAGGTGACGGACAAGGGCAAATCCGGTTCGTTCTCCGTGAAAATCAGCAACGCGGGTACCAAGGACAATCCGAAACCGGCCCTTATCGGCTTTGGTGGCGGCATGATGGGCGGTTGCGGAAGCCTCGGCAATGCGACCAACGGCCTTGACATTGCCATGATTACTTTCAACCCGGACGACGTCGCTCCCGAAAGCGGTGGCGGCATGTTCTTCCAGCTTTATAACCAGGGCCAGGGCACCATCATTGCATGGGCATGGGGCGTAAGCCGCATTATCGACGCTCTCGAAAAGACTCCGGAAGCGGGTATCGACGTGCATCACCTCGCCATGACAGGTTGCTCTCGCTGGGGCAAGGGTACGCTTGCCGTGGGTGCTTTTGACGAACGTATCGCTCTCACGATTCCGCAGGAATCCGGTTCTGGTGGCGCATCGCTTTGGCGCGTCGGCGCTCAGGTCAACAGGCAGAAGGGCAAGCAGTTCGTGCAGGGTCTGAGCAGTGCCGGTACCGAAGGCAAGTGGATGATTTCCAGCTTCAAGAACTACGATGGCAAGGAAAATACGCTCCCGTTCGACCAGCATATGCTCGTGAGCATGGTCGCTCCGCGTGCGCTCCTCATCATCGACAACGCGGGCCAGGAATGGCTTGGCGAAGTTCCGTCGAACTACTGCGGACAAGCTTCTAAGGAAGTCTATGACGCTCTCGGTGCAACGGAAAATTACACCTACAGCCAGGAAGGCGGCCATGGTCACTGCCAGCTCCCGAACGGACAGTTCGACGAAGTCAAGGACTTCATGAACAAGTTCTTGCTCGGCAAGGATGCCAAGACGGGTAAGATTGACTACACCAAGAATACGGAGCAAATCAACTGGAAAAAGTCCGATTGGATTGACTGGGAAACCCCGAATTTGAATTAAAAAAATCTTAGCTTCATATGATTAAAGCGGAGCCTGTATGGGCCCCGCTTTTCAATTACATAGCGCTCTTATAGCGTCGCTTGGAATTCGTGGAACTTCTCGAGGAGTTCGTCGTAGGTCTTGGTCGAATCGAGCTGCGGGAACTGGGCCACGATGGAATCCGGGGCGCAGAAGAAACAGCCCTTGTCGGCCTGCTTGAGCATGCCCGTATCGTTGAAGGAATCGCCCGAGGCGAACACCTTGAAGTTGAGCGCCTGCAGGTGCTTCACGACTTGCGTCTTCTGGTCGTTCATGCGCAGGCGGTATCCCTTGATGCGGTCGTTTTCCACGATGAGGTTGTGGCAGAAGATGGTCGGGAAGGCGAGATTCTTCATGATGGGGTAGGCGAATTCCTGGAACGTGTCCGAGAGGATAATCACCTGGGCTTCGTCGCGGAGCTTGTCCATAAAGTCGCGTGCGCCATCGAGCAAGCCCAAGTTCGCGATGACGTTCTGGATGTCGGAAAGCTTGATGTTTTCGCGGTCGAGGATGGCGATGCGGCCCTTCATGAGCACGTCGTAGTCGGGAATGTCACGTGTGGTGAGGCGCAGGTCCTTGATGCCGGTCTTCTCGGCGACGGCAATCCAGATTTCGGGGGCGAGGACACCTTCAAGGTCCAGGGTAACGACGCATTGCTTAGTGAACATAGTAATCAGTGGTTAGTGGTTGGTGGCTAGGCGAAGACTAGTTTCTCTCGTCTCTCGTCTCTCGTCTCTCGTCTAAGATTGTTTTTAAATCATTTACGGTAATCTGGTATTTGGTGCGGCAGAAGTCGCAGATGACTTCCAGGTCTTTGCCTTCGTTGGCGAGGTCCTCGAGGTCGGCTGTCTTGAGGGTCGCAAGCGTTGCGACCATGCGTTCGTGGCTACAGGGGCAGTAGGCCTTCGGGTCGATTTCCTTTACGATATCGATATCGTAGGGGCCGCGCAACTGGTCCAGAAGTTCGTTGAGGTCGAATCCTTCGGACTTGTACAGCTCGGGGAATTTCGGGAGGTTCAGTACAATCTGTTCCAGGATGGCGATGTCCCTTTCTTCGAGGTCGGGGAACGCTTCGACGTAGAAACCGGCCGCATAGTCGAGCTTGCTCGGGTCGTCGGCGTTAAAACGTGCCTCGATGCCCACTGCGGAGCGTGTCTGCTCGGATTGCAGCAGGTAGTAGGCGAGGTTCTGGCCCATCGATACGGAGGCCGCCTCGATGATGCTTTCGTGGATGCGCTTGCCCCTTTCGTCGAGCTTGATGACGCTGATGTTTTGCGGCACGAGCGCCGGTTCGTTGGCGCCGATGGCCTGGAGTTCGTCTTGCGGGATCATCGCGCGCACGAGTCCCATCGGGGTTGAATCGGACTGAATCTTCGTGATTTCACCGCCGAAGGTGGTGGAGAACGTCACGGTTCCCGGGAACTTGAGCGAGGCGCTCAGGAAAATGCTTGCGATGGAGTTCTCTGCCAACAGCTTGAGGGCGTAGCCCTTCGCGCCATGGAATCCACCAATCTGGTTCATGGTGGAAGTGAGGTCGACGGCGATAAGACGGAACGGAGTCTTCTTGCCGGTCGCCCGGATGATTCTATCCTTGAAATTCATGGCCCAAATGTAGAAATTAATTCTACCTTGCGACGACCTGCTTGCGGATGCGGTCTGCCGTTTCGGTGTCGGTCATGCTGGCGAGAGTCGCAAGAGCGAATTCCTCGGCGGTTCCGGCGCCACGGCTCGTGATGATGTTCCCGTCGACAACCACCCGGTCTTCCGAAAATTCTCGGCATACAAGCTCCCCTTCACAGCCGGGGAAGCAGGTGCAGCGGCGGTCTACTAGAAGCCCGGCCTTCGAAAGAACGAGAGGTGCGGCACAGATGGCGAAAATCCACTTGTCCGCGTCATTCATGGCGCAGATGGCTTTCTCGACGGCAGACGATGCGGCGAGGTTCTTGACTCCGAGTCCGCCTCCGGGGAGGAAGATGGCGTCGAACTTTTCGATGTCGGAACTGCCCAGGGTGGTGTCTGCCTTGACCGGGAGTCCGTGTGCCCCGGTGACATCCGGGGTTTGCTTGATGGAGGCCGTGACCACTTCGCAGCCGCCGCGCTGCCACAGGTCGAACGGGACCACGAATTCAGTTTCTTCAAAACCATCTGCCAGGAGTGCGAGAACTTTCATAGGAATCCTTTTTTTTATATTTGGCAAAGATTTTTATAGGGGGTCTACATTGAACAAAATAGTATTTTTTCTTCTGGCGGCAACGCTAGTTTTTTGTGCGTGCGGTGGTGATGATGCGTCATCGGCCTTTGGTGAAGAAGCTTTTGATTCGGCATCAAGCGGAATAAATGGTTCTGCACAAGGAAATTCTGTCAGTTCGTCGGCTTTGCGCAGTTCGAGTAGCGCCTGGTCCAATAAGGATACGTTGTTGTATGTCGAGAAAATCTGCTACAACCGTGTCGATGGGCAGCATTCTCTTCAAGTGCGTTTCAAGACGGATATTACCCCGACAAAGGATGTCTATGTGTATTCGTACTATAGCTTTTCCGGAATGAGAGATGGCCGATCTTGCGGATTTTCGGTGACTACGAGTTATGTGTATCTGACGGATAGCGTTAGCGAAAAGGGGTGGTTCAACGTAAACCTTGAACTTAAAGATATGAACCTTTATTCGAACAGGGAAAGCGAAACTCCTGGGGTTGCTGACTTTCATGTGATTTTCCTTAAGCCTGTTGCAGAAGATATCCATTATATAAAGGTTCCCATTGGATACAAAACCGAGATAAACGAATGTTTCGAGGTAGATTCTCTCGTTACCTTGCCCGATACGGCCAAGATTACAAAATTCAGAAGGTATGACTATTCTGATTCGTCCAGTATGGCAACGGCAGATACGTTCCCGACATTGGATTCATTGAAAAAAGCCGGGTGTTATGATACGGAACGTTATTGCCAGGGAAGAAGAACACATTACATTAGCGAATTGTCCAAGTACCTTTATTGTTATTCGGGAACCTGTTCCGACGAACCTGTGAACTATCCCGAAGTTACGGATTATGTGATGCCGGCAGAAATGCCAATCGAGGGCTCGTTTACCGACCCGCGTGACGGAACGGTTTATCCGACGGTAACAATCGGCATGAACGTCTGGTTTGCGAAAAATCTGAACTATGCCGATTCCGCCAAGTATCCGAATCTTGCAGGTCATTCCTGGTGTTACAATAACGACGAAATGTATTGCGACAAGTTCGGGCGCCTTTATGATTGGGCGGGCGCATTGAATCTGCCCGAAGCGTACAACGATAGCGCCTTGAAACGGATGGAGTGGTATCAGGGCATTTGTCCCGAGGGCTGGCATGTCTCCACGGCGGAAGAATTTTCCAATATATGGCAATACTCGTCTTCATTAGTCAGCTATGACTGGAAATATGTGGCGCGAGATGCGAATATCTGGGATAACCTGGAAATGACGGAGCACAACAATAAAACGGGATTCTCGGCCATGCCGGGGGGGTACCGTACCGAAAATGGCGAATATAAGGGTGTCGGACAGGAAACGACCATCCTTGTTACGGGAATGGTTGATGCCATTATAGATGACAGGAGCCCTTCCAGCAACAATTTATGGCGGATCAAAAATACAGAAACGAACGGCTTTAACGAGGGTGGCTCCAAAAAACGTGCCGCATCGTACATCCGCTGCGTCAAGGGTGTGGGAATTGCCGATGCACGGCCCTATGTGGTGGTCGAATAGCACTTTATATGCGATTTGACTTCATGAAATTTGTATATTGCAAAACATAATCCAAAAAGGAGTTCCTTATGAAGCTTTTCAGCATTCTTTTCCTCGCAGCCTCCTTCGCCTTGGTGGCTTGCGGTGATGACAGTTCTTCTTCTTCGGCCCCGCCTAACGAAAATGGTTCTGATTCTTCGAGCACGCCTAAATACGACTGCACGGTGAAAGGCGGCGTCAAGGTGCTGTATCCCGCCGGCGGAGAAACCTTCCACCTGGGCGATACCATCACGGTCGTGTACGGTTCCGACGTTCAGGGTTCCGGTTACCGCTTTATTTTCAAGGTCAATGAAGAAGATCTTGGCAAGGATGCGTTCCCGAATTCTGTTGGCCCTGAAGAACCTGATGGAAAGACCTGCTACGAGCAGAAAATTGTCTTGTCCAAGGATTTTGCCAAAGCGAGTAATGAAGCCATTATTCGCGTGGCTCCGTACGAACGCCAGAACAAGGGCGCCGATTCCGAACCGTTCAAGGTCAAGGAGTAATGCTCCCTCAGTTTGACGATACCTCTGTCACCGTGGCCATCGTGGGCTGCGGTGGCTTTATCGGAAGTCATTTGCTCGATGCCATCCTGGAACGCACCCGTTGGCGCGTCTTTGGCGTCGATCTTGATTTTTACAGGGTGCAGCACCGCTTGAACCATGAGCGGTGCGAATTCCTATGTGCGGACCTTGCGGACCCGGCTGTTGTGGAACGCCTTGCGAAGTTCCCGCTGGTCGTGAACCTCGCGGCCATCTGTACACCGAGCCGCTACATGGCGGAATCGTGCGAGGTTATCCGCAGTAATTACGACCACCCGGCGGCCTTGGCCACGGCTTGTGCCCGCTCGGGGGCGTGGCTAGTGCATTTTTCGACCTCCGAAATCTATGGGCGTACGGCACCGGATTCGGGCGAACTCGTCGAGGATTCTACCCCGGTTCTTTTGGGGCCCGTTACCGCGAGCCGCTGGAGCTATGCAACCGCGAAGCTCCTTGCGGAACGCTTTATCGCTGGGCTGTCGGGGCTCAAGTGGACTGTTGTCCGCCCGTTCAACTTCGTCGGGCCGTATATGGATTTCATGCCCGGCGTCGATGGCGAAGGAATCCCGCGGGTACTTGCGAATTTTTCGACGGCGCTGTTGCGGGGTGAACCGCTGAAGCTCGTGAACGGCGGGAAGGCGAAGCGCTGCTTTACAAGCGTCCACGACGCGGTTGATTTCCTGTTTGCGCTTTTCGCTGTAGGAGCCGATCCTAAACGGTGTGGTGGAGTCCTTTCGCAGGCCTTCAACGTCGGGAATCCGGCGAACGAACTCTCTATTGCGGAACTCGCCGGTAAGATGCGTTCGATTTTCGCGAAGGTTCGCGGTGTCGATGTATCGACGCTGCCGGAACCGCAGGTCGTCTCGGGTGAGGAGTACTACGGCGTGGGCTATGACGATTCCATGCGCCGCCTGCCCTCGGTCGTGAAAGCAGACAGCCTGCTCGGGTTCAAGGCGCGCATCCCGCTCGACGTCGCGCTGGAAGAATCGCTCTCCTGGTTTGTGAAACATTATGATACCGGCGCGTCATCCTGAGTTGATTATTGATGCGCCCCGATTACTTCATCTTTGTCCCTGCGTATAACGTCGCCAAGACGCTTGTAGACGTCTTGCTGAAAATACCGTCGTCTGTTTGGGCGAAAGCGAATGTGCTTGTTCTCGATGACGGTTCTGCCGACGGTACGCGCGGTACCTTCGAGAAGTTTTCCGCGAAGCTCGATGAAGAACGGAAGTCGCGCCTGAGCTACATGCGCTACGAAAAGAACCGCGGTTACGGTACGGTTGTCAAGCGGGGAATTGCGGCTGGTCTCGATTCGGGCGCGAAGTACATTGCCTGCCTGCATGGGGATGGCCAGTACCCGGCCGAAAAGCTGGATGAATTTTTCGCGGTGCTTGAAAGCGAATCGAACGAGAAGTCTACGGACTGCAAGACGCTCGCCTTGGTCCAGGGCTCACGCCATGCCGTCGCGGGTGGTGCGAAAGCCGGCAACATGCCTTTATACAAGCGCCTCGGCGGCGCCTTCCTCACCGCGCTAGAAAACTTCGCGTTCAAGCAGAAGCTTACGGACCGCCACAGCGGTTTCATCGTCTACAATGCGGAATTCCTGAAGACTCTTGACCTTGAAAGACTGAGCCCAAGCTTCGATATCGACTTGGAAATCATTTCTATCGCCGATGCCTGCGGATACAGACTGGCGGAACTCCCTATACCCACGCGCTATGCGGGTGAGAAGTCCAACTTGAACGTAGTAACCTACGGCCTGCGCGTCTTGCGGCAGGTCGTGCGCAGGTTCTTTCGCTAGGAATTAGGCGTTCCCGTGATGCTTGTCGTGGTTGGGGCAACCGCAGCCGCCCTGACCGTCGCAGTTTTCCTTTTTGCCTTCGCCACCGCATTCGCATTCGTGGCCTTCTTCGCCACACTTGCATTCGCCTTCGCCATGGCCGCCACAGCAGCAGTGGCCCTGCGGGTTCAGCTCTTCTTCGGTGGCTTCGCGCACGCTCACGACTTCGATGGCGAAGTTCAGGTTCTTGCCCGCGAGTTCGTGGTTCGCGTCAATCACGGCCTTGTCGCCCGCGACGGACTTGACGCGGATGGGCATCGGGCCCATGGGCGTCTGTGCGTAGAACATCATGCCGACTTCGACTTTCTCGACGCCCTGGAAAACGTTTACCGGGACTTCCTGCGTCATGCGTTCGTCGTATTCGCCGTAGCCTTCGGCGGGAATGACCGGCGCCCTGGATGTACTGGAGCGGTTCGCGGCCTTCGGAGGAATCGATAACGGCTCCTTCGTCGGAGGTGAGGGTGTAGTGCATCTGGACTACGGTCTTATCGGCGATTTTCATTTGTTTTTCCTTGTTTTTGGGGAATTGAAAGTGGGGTAAATATAAAAAATGCGTCTGCGCTCAGGGATATTCCAACTTGGAATACCCCATCTTTGGAAGTGTTCTTACGATAATATTTTTTTTTATTTACTTTCGTTAAGACGTATTATAAAAATACCCTTTAGGGTAAAGGAGCAACAATGCATTTTAGGAAATTGGCCGTAGTCGGCTCTGTAGTGCTTTTCGGCATTTCACTCTCTGCTTGTGGAGATGACAGTAGCAGTGGCCCGTCGGGTGATGATGGCAAGAAAACAGATGTCAAGACCGATAGTGGAAGCCTTCTTCCCGAAGTTTCCGGTGATGGCTGTGACTTCAAGAAAGACGATAAGGTCTGGAGTTACGCCATAAAGTCCTCTTATGAAGGACTTAATAATGAAACATATCGTTATTACATCTACAACGAGAAAGGATCCAAGGATTCTACGATTACCGTTTCAAAGGGAGGGCAGGTCGGAACGGCCTGCGGGTATCTTAGTGGTAAAGAAGAGGTCCTAGGCGATGATGAGGATTCCAAGAGAACACAGAAAATGGAATGCAAGGATGACGCCATGTGGACCATTGATGTGACGCAGATGAAATACGAGAATGAATCCCGTGATGAAGCTTTTGAAAACATCATGAATCATTGCAAAGCCGTAAACAACTACGATAAGGAAGATCTTCAGGACGCTCTTGATTCGCTCAAGAATGCTTCCGGTGGTAAAAATGACGACGATGATGATGGCGATGAAGTTGAATCGTCCAGTAGCGAAAGCGATGATTCAGAAGCAGAATCTTCGTCTAGCAAGGTCACGGAACCGAAGGAAGATTCCTCGTCCAGTATATCTGCAGATATCGAGTGCGATTTCTCCAAGGATGATGATGTCTGGAATATCTCGATGGCAGGCGTTTCGAACATGACGATCGAATGGACCGATAATGGTCCCGTCGCGATTTCAAAAACGGACATGCAGATGGCTGATTTGTGCGATCTTATGATATCGTCGATGGAAGAGGAAGGTGTTGAAGTTTCCTGCGAAGGCTCGGTTCTCGTAATGAAGGATGCCAACGAGTTTGCTGGTGCGACGAGAGACGAACTGTATGAAAGCTTCTCGGCGATGTGTACCGAGTAATAAACGGAAACTATCCTTTCTTGCGGTCTATCCTTTCTTGCGGTCTTTCCAGACGCTCTCGTTGAAGAGCTGTCCTTCGGAAAGGCCGTATTTTTCTTCGACTCCGGCCTTGCGGATGGCCTCATCGATGGCAATCTTCCCCTGGATGGCCTGCGTGTAGATGGAAACCTTCTTCCGGACGGTGTCGGCGTCTTCTTGCAGCATTTCCAGGCGGAAATGGTTCACTCCCGCATTGCGCAGCCTGTCGTAGAGCTTGAGCGCAGATTGAGGCTTGCCCACGAATAGCGTGTTGCGGCATTCCGCATCGCTTTGCAGGTAGTGGCTTTCGCCCTTGTGGTCGAGAATCTCGACCTTGTGCTGGGTGCAGATCTTGCCGCATTCGGGGAACCGCCTTCCGGTAGTGAGGGCGCGGGCGAATGCGCAGTACTCGGAATGGAACGCGGGCATGTACTGGTGCAAAGTGAGTTCGAGACGGCTTCCGTCAATGCTTTCGAGCAGGTCGAAAAGCTGCGTGCTGTTCAGGTCCCACGAGGGGTGGAGCGTCTTGAGTCCGTGCGAAAGCAGCCAGTCAAAGGTGAGGCTGTTGGCCGCGTTCAGGCTGTAGTCGCCGGTGAGCGGGATGCCACTGTCGCCGAGGATTGAAAGTGCCCCAAGGTTACGTACCAGCGCGAAATCGGGCGCAAGTTCGAGGATTTTCTTGAGGTAGTGGTTTTCGCCGGGCTTGTGGATGCGAAGCGTCGCCATGCCGGCCCTGAAACCGAGTTCGCGGATTTGTTCGAGCGGTTCATCGTATTTGACGCCCCAGTCAAAATCCATGACGACGCTGTCAATGGGAAGTCCCTTGAGCGCCTGGATCTGGTCGGGATTGCGGACGAGAACCGAGATGACGGGGCGCGCGCTTGTTTCGTTGCCTGTTGCTTTGTCGCCGCTTGCTTTATTGCCGCTTGCGGAATTCGTGCCGAACTTTACGCTATTGAGGAGCACACGGCCCGCAATGGCGTTCGGGGCGAGTTCGTGCCACTTGCAACGTTCGTTGTCGAACGCTTCCACGGCCTTCTGGCGGAGCGTGCGGAGCATCTTTCCGGCGATAAACGCGTTCGGAGCGACATGGATAGACAAGTTGTCCAGCTTGTAGGCGGTCGAACTCAGGGCCGAAAGTTCTTTTTTAGCGAGGTCGCCGATGGCCTGTGGCGTGCGCGCTTCTTCGAGGGGAGTCTCTCCAGTGGCAAGCGCTTCGTGCCCGCTGTAATCGCGGACGGTAAGCGAGAGCGGACCGCCGATTTCGCCCGAGAGTTCCATCTTTACGGGAACGTGCTTCGTGAGGTTCCTGTCTGTGAAAGTGCGGCGCAAATCCTTTTCCATGGCGGGGGAGTCGTTCCTGTAAACCGCCATGTGCGGGCGTACTTCGCGCGTGTCGAAATCTCGTCCGAATTCCATTTTCAAAAGCTTGGGGCCGCAGCCGTTTGTCGATTTTTTCCCTTTGTATTCGTGGATGACTTGCGAGGCGTACAGGCGTGCACCGGAACTCAGGGCGAATTTTGCTTCTTCGAACAGGATGCCGTCTCCGGGCTGCGGGAGCGCGCATTCCATGCCAGCGTCGTCAAATTCTTCGTCCAGCTGGGCGATGACACTCCCGCGTTCTATGCGCAGGACCGTCCCGAGGTAACGTCCGTGATGGTTGCTGAACGTGCCGTCCACGAGTTTCTGGTGATTGTCCCCGTCGAGCCATCCTGTACCGAGCCCGCGGCTGAACAGCACTTCGAGCGGTTCCTTTTCCTTTACATCGGGGGCGATTCCGTCGAGAGCCTTGCGGTAGGCGTGTGCGACCGCGGCGACGTATTCCGGACTTTTTAGGCGGCCTTCCACCTTCAGGGAGTTGACGCCGATTTCTTCAAGTTCTTTTAGCTTCGGGAGGGCGCAGAGGTCGCGTGTGCTGAACAGGTACTGCGCTTCGGTATCGCGGTACTCCTTGCCGTCTACGAAAATGCGGTAGGGAAGCCTGCAGCTTTGGGCACATTGCCCGCGGTTCGCGCTACGGCCGCCGAAGTTTTCGCTGGTGAGGCACTGCCCCGAATAGCTTACGCAGAGCGCCCCGTGAATGAAAACTTCCAGCTCGAGGTCGGTTCCGCCCTTGATGGCGGCAATTTGTTTTGCCGAAAGTTCGCGGGCGAGGACCGCGCGGTTGAAACCTATTTCGGCGACCAGGTTGACGGCCTCCGCGCTTGCAAGCGTCATCTGCGTGCTTGCGTGAATTTCCTGCGTGGGTGCGATGGCGCGAATCAAACGCGCAAGCCCGATGTCTTGAATGATGAAGGCATCCGGTTCCAGCGCAATCACGTGCTCGAGGTATTCGGGCAGTTCGCGAATCTCGCGCTCAAAGACGAGGACGTTCATGGCGAGGAACGTACGTACGCCGCGAAGCCTTGCGTAGCGGATCATCTCACCGACATCTTCGAGGGAAAAATCTTCGGTACGTCCGCGAGCGTTCCAGTGCGGAACGCCAAAGTACACGGCATCGGCACCGTTGTCGATGGCCGCTTCGAGCATCTCGCGCGTGCCGACGGGCAGCAGAAGTTCCGGAGATGGCGTCGTACTCGAATTCATAAAGTCAAAGATAATTATTATAGCAGGTCTTCGGGCTTGTAGGCAAACTTCACTACGGCACGGGATTCGTGCACAACGAGAACCTTTTTATGGGCGAGGCCTTCGAGGATGGCTTTGTCCAAGTTGTTTTGGATGTCCTCGGTGCTTCCTGCGAAGCTGACTTCGATGATACCGTCCGGAAACGTTTCCTTTGCCCAGTCCTCTGCCGATTTTGTTCCCGCCTGCTTGATGATGGCGACTGCTCGATAGTCAGGGTCCATGCCGTAGATGGCTTCATGGATAAAGGAGTCGTCTTCGCCGGAATCGCTTTTCTCTGTAAAATGGATGCCTTCCATGCCGGAGAGTGACCTGGAAGAAATAGACCCCGTGTAACCGGCGCCCTTGAAGCGATTCCAAAGATCTTCAAGCATATTGACCCATAATAAGAGGATTGTTCTTTTTAAATATATAGTTTTTCCTGCTGAAAAAATCTACTATTGTCCATATGAAAGAAAAAAAACTTATTTTATCAACTGTTGTTTGCATTTTTGTATTGGTGGTGTCAACTTTAGTTGCATGCGCCGATCCCGCAGCTGAAGCGCAGATTGCGGAACTCACCGCGAAGAATGCGAAACTGAAGGGACAGATCCAGTCGCTCCAACAGACGCTTGATTCGTTGCAGGTAAAAACGGACTCGCTCTACAAAGTCCTTGTCAATCTCGATTTGGCCAAGTAGCTAGTGTGCAAAACGCCTAGCGGTTCTTGTACATCGTTTCGTAGTACTTCTCGTAGTCACCGCTCGTGATGTTGTCGAGCCATTCCTGGTTGTCGAGGTACCAACGCACCGTCTTCTCGATGCCTTCTTCGAATTGCAAGGAAGGTTCCCAGCCCAACTCCTTCTGGAGTTTGGTAGAATCGATGGCGTAGCGGGCGTCGTGGCCCAGGCGGTCGGTCACGTAAGTGATGAGGTTCATGTCCTCGCCTTCCGCGCGGCCGAGCAGTTTATCTACAGTCTTGATCACGACCTTGATGATGTCGATGTTCTTCCATTCGTTGAAACCGCCGATGTTGTACGTCTCGGCAATCTTTCCGTTATGGAAAATCACGTCGATAGCGCGGGCATGGTCTTCCACGAAGAGCCAGTCGCGAACATTCTCGCCCTTGCCGTAAACCGGAAGCGGTTTTTTGTGGCGAATGTTATTGATGAAGAGCGGAATCAATTTTTCGGGGAACTGGTACGGACCGTAGTTGTTGGAGCAGTTCGTCACGATGGTCGGCATACCGTAGGTGTCATGGAACGCGCGCACAAAATGGTCGGAACCCGCCTTGGAAGCGGAATACGGGGAATGGGGCGTGTACTTCGTCGTTTCGTAGAAGAAGTCGTCGCCGTAGGCCAAATGATGCTCGGAACTCGATGCCGTCGTGGTGAACGGGGGCGTGATGCCTTCCGGATGGTTCATCTTCAAAGCGCCATAGACTTCGTCGGTAGAGATATGGTAGAAACGCTTGCCTTCGTACTTTTCCGGCAAGGATTCCCAATAAAGCTTGGCGGCCTGCAAAAGCGATAGGGTGCCCATCACGTTCGTCTTCGCGAAGGTGAACGGGTCCTTGATGGAACGGTCCACGTGGCTTTCTGCTGCAAGGTGGATGATGCCGTCAATCTGTTCGTCCTGCATGAGCTTGTAGAACGCGTCGAAGTCGCAAATGTCCATCTTCACGAACTTATAGTTCGGCTTGCTTTCGATGTCTTTCAGGTTGGCGAGATTGCCGGCATAGGTCAACTTGTCGAGGTTGATAATCTTGTACTCGGGATACTTGTTGACGAAAAGACGCACGACATGGCTTCCGATAAAGCCTGCACCACCAGTGATGACGATATTCTTCATGGCAAATCCTTGATTGGCTCGTGAATTCTGTTTTGCGGTAAATATATAATTCTATCTTTGTTTTTGTGAGAAGAACCCTTTCCATACTGTTCCTTTTTGCGCTTTTTGTGACGGCCAATGCGACGGAACCCCTCCGTCCAGTGCTTCCTCCCCGTACAGCGGTGGATTTGGGCGCCCTTGGCGAATTGCGCGATGACGTGTACAGTGCAGATTTCGGTTGGATGGTCGAGGTGGCTCCCTGCGAATGCTTTAGCCTCTATACGGACCTTTCTTACCGCTTCGTGAGCTACCAGTGGGAAACGATGATGCACGACCAGCTCCACGAAAGTCTGAATTTGCATGTCAACGGGTTCAACGAATCCTTTATCGGGGCGAAATTCTTCCCTGTGGAATACGCCGGTGTCGCGGTCAGCTGGCGGTTCCGTCCGGGCGAGGGGAGCCGTGTAGAACGCTTCAACCGCCTTGGCGTAGAACCGATGGTGCTCTATGGATTTAGCAGCACCCTCTTGCTCGGGCTTAGCTTGCAGTATTATACGTTCATTGAAGATGCCAATTACCAACCGGGCGACGAACTGGGAATCAAGGCTTCGTTCGTATGGGATGTTTTCTGGAATAAGAAGGCTAGGACGGGTTGGCGCATTGCGTATGCGTATTTGTTCCGCTGGCGTATCGAGGAGAGCGAGAACATGAATATGCGTGAATCATACCGCGAGATGGACGATATGTACAGCGGATTCAGGATGCGTGGTGAAATCGCCCGCTATTTCGGCTGGTTTCCCTTCCCGTTCGGGATAGGGATGGCCTACGAAATGAACCGCGGATACCTCTTCGGTTTCGAGACGGGACACCGCGGAGAGCTCTTTATCCGGACGGAATTTCCTTAACGTTTCCTAGAGCTGGCAGTCTTTGATTGCCGTAAGTGAACCGGATGAATAGGCCTTCTTGATGCAGTCTGCGACGGACTCGGCCAGGTCAATGATTTCTTCAGGGATTTCAGCGTCCGTATTGTTGGTGGAGTCCTCTGTCGAAATTGAATTCGCCTTGAGAATGGAATCGGCGACAGCTTTGGCGATAGAGTCTGCTTTAGCCTGGGCAATCGAATCGGCTACCGCTTGGGCGATGGAGTCGGCGCGGGCGCGTTCTTCTTCCCGACGTTTTTCGGCGTCCTCGTAAACCTTGGCGGAAACGCGGTTCAGTTCGATTCCGTTTTTGCTGATAACCTTGACAAGGCCATCATGGATGCCGTAGTAGAATTTGGAAATATTGCACAGGTTTTGTGTACTTTTTGAAGCGTCAAATTTCAAGATATCATAGTAAATCTTTTTCCCGACTTTGAGTGAATCGCTATATTTCAGTACGAAGCCTTTACTTGATTTAGCTGGAAAAACAGGCTCGTTGAAAACGATCTTTTCATCTTGATTCGGGTTGCACGAAACGAAGATGCTTCCACCGCTAGAATTGGGTTGCACTTGCAAACGGATGTCAATGGAAGATGCCATCGCTTTGGCGGTATAGATTAGTTCGACAGGAGTCTCGTCACTGAAACTTGCGATTTGGATGAGCTTGTCTACGAACTTGGCGGAATCGGCCAAGTAGATGACGGTATCTTTGCTGAAATCTTTCTTGGCGCTCAATAGGGGCACCATGTCCTGGGTGACGGAACGTTCGGGTGTATTTTCACCGCTGTCACTATCGCTGCATGCAAAAAGGAGGGCGCTGGCTGCGAGGAGGAATAATTTTTTCATGACTATTTCTCCTTCTCGTTGATGGCTATGTGACTGCCGTCTTCCAGTTCAATTTTCAGGATGCCTTTTTTTTCTTGGTAGTATAACTTGGCATCGGATAGGACTACTTTGTCCATAACGTGAATGTCGTATGATGGCTCGTATTTTCGTCCGTGGCTGACGAGAACATCGTCATACGTGACGCCATTGATTTCCATTTTGCCGATATAGAGCGAGTCGGGGCCGTAAAATATGGTATCTTTGCCATCTAGATTCTTTTGGGCAATTGCTTGCTTGTGGGGCAGGGGATTGTCGAGATAGAAAAGATACTGCCCGAATTGCACCTCAAAGACTCCGCTGTAACTTTTGTGGCTTTCATCGTAATAGAAAGTGGGCGCTGTTGTGGAAAGAGGGATGGAATAGATGGGGTATGCGGATTCCAACAGTATGTCAAGTTTCGCTTGGCATGAGTGTTCATCCATGTAGTTGTCCCAATCGGTGACCGCAAGCGAAAATAAGTAGCCGTCTGAATGCTTGAAGGGGATGCTTTTACCTTTTTTGTAACCGCCGAAGTTCTTCTGGAAACTGTTGATGCTCGGCGAAGAGGCGCACTTTTGGCTGAATCCGTCATCTTGGCTTGCAATCTCGATTTCTCCGCAGGAGCAGAGCAAGGCCATCGAGGTGCATGCGAAAAAGAGGATCTTGGAATACAGATTTATCATGATGCTAATGTACTTTTTTTTCGGTTCAAAATATGGTTTTTGTTGTATAATGCCGATAAAAACCGCTTTTTTTAATAAAAAATGGCTAGGAAATGTAAAATAGTGAATTTTTGTGCACTACGACACAAATTGACACCATTTCGTTGCTATATTAATAGGCATGGCAACGAAGTCAAAAAAAGAGATTGAATATTTGTGCACGGATTGCGGCAATACTACCCCGAAGTGGGTGGGAAAGTGCCCTTTCTGCGGAGCGTGGAACACCCTCAAGGAACATGCGGTCGAGCATCAGCCCGAAGCGGTAGGCCGTAGCGGGCGCGGTCTGGGCGGCCCTGTCCACCAGGTGGTGCTGCTGAAGGACGTCGCTACCGAGGATACCCGGCGGCTGAGCACCGCCAACAGCGAGTTCGACCGGGTGTTGGGTGGCGGGCTCGCACCAGGTTCCCTGGTGCTCATTGGTGGCGATCCGGGAATCGGCAAGTCCACGCTGGTGCTTTCGACGCTCGCCACCATGACCGCCGCCGGGGTCAAGGCGCTCTATGTGAGCGGGGAAGAGAGCGCCTGCCAGGTGAAGCTGCGTAGCGAAAGGCTGAACGTCTCCGGGAGCGACATGGCGCTCCTGTGCGAAACGAGCCTCGAAAAGATTATCCGCGAAGCCTTGGAACTCAAGCCCCAGGTGATGGTCATCGATTCCATCCAGACGGTCTACAAGTCGGACTTGCCGGGGACTCCGGGCAGCGCGAGCCAGCTGCGCGAATGCACGCTCGATTTGATGGTCTTCGCGAAAAACAGCGGCTGCATTACTATCCTCATCGGGCATGTCACGAAGGACGGCCAGATTGCGGGGCCGCGCATCCTGGAACATATGGTCGATACGGTCGTGTACTTCGAGGGCGACCGCAACCACCAGTACCGCCTGCTGCGTACCATCAAGAACCGCTTTGGCGCCACTGACGAAATCGGCGTCTTCGAGATGACGGGCCACGGTCTGGAATCGGTAGAAAACCCGAGCAAGGTCTTCTTGCAGGAGGGCGCGCCGCCCGCTCCCGGCAGCGTGGTCTGCTGTACGATGGAAGGCTCCCGCGCGATGCTTTTCGAGTGCCAGGCGCTGGTGAACGAGACGGGTTACGCGGTGCCGCAGCGGGTCGCGGTCGGCGTCGACCCCAAGCGCCTGACCATCATCCTCGCGTTGCTCGAAAAGTTTGGGGGCGTCGCCGTCGGGGCGTCTGATGTGTTCGTGAACATCGCCGGCGGGATGAAGGTGAATGACGGCTCGTCGGACCTGGCGCTCGCCATTGCGGTCGCGAGCAACCTCCTCGGGATTCCCCTGCGCCGCCAGGCGGTCGCCATAGGCGAACTCGGTCTATCTGGCGAGGTCCGCAGCGTGAGCCTTCTGGAACAGCGCCTCAAGGAAGCCAAGCGTCTTGGCATGGACGAGGCGATCGTCCCTGCGGGCGGGAGCCTCCCGGAAGGCGTCTCGGGCATCAAGATTGTCCGGGTCCGCAGTCTCGCCGAAGCGATATCCTGGCTTATGGACAAGAAGTAAATCCAAAAGAAAAGGCGCCCGCAGGGGCGCCTTTTCAAATCCGTTAGTCAGGGAAGATTATTCGTCGTCGTCATCGGAAGAACGGCGCTTTTTCTTCTTTTTCTTCTTCGGCTGGTCTTCGTCACCGTCATCGGCGGCCGGCTTCTTCTTCTTGCCTTCCACCTTGATGTCGGCAGCCTTTTCACCGCGCTTGGTGAAGCCATACTGACGCGGATCGAAGCCGCTGGGGAACTTCGTCTTGTTGTCGTAGATGACCTTCTTGGCGGTAAACTTTTCAATCTTCGCGTTGCTCAGGTCGGCACCGGAGAAGTCCACGTCGTCCATCTTGGTGTCGGCGTCAATCTTGATGCCCTGCATGTTCGCGTTGAGGAAGCTGACCTTGATGATCTTAGCACCGGCGAAGGTGGCACCGGACAGCTGGGCGAGGTTGAAGTCGGAACGTTCAATGGTGGAGTTCGCAAAGTTGGCCTTGGTGAGGTCGGCCTTGTCGAAGATGTCCTTGAACACGTAGGCACCGTCGAAGACGGCCTTCATGAGTTCGGCTTCCTTGAACACGTTCTTTTCGACGGCAGCGTCGAAGTAAGAAGTCTTGTTCAGCTTGGCCCTTTCGAATTCGTTCTTGGAGACCGTGCCCTTGTCGAAGATAACACCGGTGAGGTCCTGGCCCTTGAAGTCCATGTTCTTCACGAGAGACTGGGCGAACTTGGCCTTCTGGAGCTGCGTCTTGGAAAGGTCGACGTCATTGAACGTCGTCAGGGAAAGGTCCGCTTCCTGCAGGTTCACGTTCTGGAATTCGGCGCCGCCGAATTCAGCCTGGGAAAGACCGGCCTTGGCGAAGTTCACGTTGATGAGGTCCGTGCCCTTGAAGTTGGCGGCAATCAGGTTACAGGCGGTAAAGTCCGTCTTGACGAGCGTTGCCTTCTTGAGGTTGGAGTTAGCCATCAAGGAACGAGAGAAGTTCGCGTTCGTGAGGTTCGCCTTGCTGAAGTCGGCACCGGTCAGGTCCACATCCATCACGGACGCCTGAGTGAGGTCGGACTTGCTGAAGTCCGCGTTGTCGGACACCTTCATGGCGTCGAGGCGGGCGTTCTTCAGGTTGGTAGACGGGAACTCGCTATCGAGGAGCGTTGCACGGTAGAGGTTGGCCCCTTCCATGTCGGCGCCCTTGAAGGAGGAAGAACGGATGTCGGCACCGCTAATGGTTGCCTTGACGAGGTTCGCGTTCTTGAAGTTTGCACCGCTGATCACCGCGTTCTGGAAAGAAACTTCGTGAAGGTCGGCTCCGTCGAAGCGCGGGCCTTCACCGGCGGCACGCTGGAAGTCGGTTACATTCTTGACCGCCTTGGAATCACGGAAATCAAAACCGTCGATACGCTTATCGCGGAAGGATACGTTCAGGTTCTTGCCATTCCAGTTGTCCTGCGCAAAGCTGCTGATAGCGAGCGCGCTCAGGAGGCAAAGACCAAATTTCGAAGCTTTCATCATATTCATATATAACATTCCCTTTAAGGTAAAACCAAAATAACGGATAGCCCTAAAATAACTAAATAATTTCGAAAAACGAATAAATAAATAAAAAAACTCTATAAATAAATGCTATTTTTCCGCTTGAAATGCCTTTTTCCCTTTCAAAAGAGTACGATGTCGTAGTCTGCGGGGCCGGTCCTGCCGGTCTGATGGCCGCCTATACCCTCGGAAAGTTGACGTCAGGTTCCAGGAAAGTCCTTCTTCTGGATAAGAAGGAACCCTGGAAGGAACCGATTTTTTGTGCAGAAGCCGTGTCTAGGGATCGCCTGAGTGCGCTCTGGCCGGTCGACCCTTCCTTTGTTCGTGGTCCCCTTTCGGGTATTTATTTCACTTCCCCGAAGCGCTACCGCGCCGAATTCTACAGCAAGGATTGCGGCCTTATCCTCGACCGCGCGCGTTTCCACCATGCTATCGCGGACGGTTGCGTGAATGCGGGTGTCGAGTGCCATTATGACGTCCTGATCAAGAAGCTGGAACGCTCCGGTTCGGGCTGGCAGCTGACGGTGGATGTCGGCGGTAACCTCGAAACGGTTTCGGCAAGGACCGTCATCGATGCGACGGGCCCGGGCTGCAAGCTGACGCGCGATATCGAATGCCTGCAGGGCATCGAATCCGGCAATGCCGACCTGGAACCGGCCATCTTTGCCGTTGCGGAAGGGATTGAACATAGTAGGGAACATATTGAACTGTTCTTCGGTTCGGAATTCGAATCCGGTTACGGCTGGATTTTCCCGCGTGACGGGGTCGAGGTGAATATCGGCTTCGTCCTGGGCAAGAACGTGAAGTCCAAGGTGTCCCTGCGCCAGAAACTGATGGACTTTGTGGCCCACGACTATCCGCAGGCCAAGGTCAAGGCCGTGTACGGAGGCATGATTGCCTGTACCGGTCCGCAGTCCAAACCTTTTGCGAAGAACGGCCTCTTCAAGGCCGGCGATGCCGCCAGCTGCGTGAATCCCATCAGCCGTTCGGGTATCGTGGAAAGCCTCCTGTGCGGAAAGATTGTCGCAGAAAGCGTTTCGGAATGGCTCAAGGAATCGACGGACGAAGGGCGTGCCCTTGTGGAATCGCTCGTGCAGCCCAGGTGGATGCAGTCTCTCGGGAAATCCCATGTGCAGTTGGCCCGTGCGAAAGATGCCTTCAACAGCATTCGCGATAGCCAGTTTGACCGTGCCGCAAGACACCTCTCGAAGTTGCCCCGCGAAAAACAGACTTTGTTCCGTATCTTCTTCAACGTGCTGTGGGCTTGTCCCTCGCTCATCTGGAAAATGCGGTCTTTCTTGCACTAGACCGGTTGGAGTAATTGATTATGGCAGCAACGATTGCGGAACGCCTGGAAGAAATTAGAGTGAAGTTCGCCGGATTTACCGATCCCGACGACAAGTGGAAGTTCCTTTTGGACCTCGCGAAGGCGCATCCGGGAATGGATGCGAGCCTCAAGGCGGAAAAGTTCATTATCCAGGGCTGTGCGTCTACGATGTACCTTGTCCCGCGTTTTGCCGACGGCAAGATTCATTTCGAGATGGACGTGGAAGGCGGTACGACGAACCCTCTGATTAGCCGTGGTCTCGGCGCCCTTGCGTTGAGCGTCTACAACGACATGGCCCCGGCGGATATCCTCGGCGTTGACCCGGCGTTCTTCCAGCAGATAGGCTTGAATGTTGGACTTTCGCCGACCCGCTCTAACGGCTTTGCGAGCCTGCTCAAACAGATTTACTTGTATGCACGCGTCTTTGACGCAATTTCAAAAAAATAAGGAATCCTATGTTCAGTTTTTTGAATGGAAAAAGCCCCTTTGATGTGGCAGAAGAAAAACTTGAAGCCGGTGAGACTGTCAACGGGAAACCCAAGCTCCCGCCCGCTCCGGTGATGGGATGGCAGGACGGTGTTTTCCTGGTGGTCCTCATTGCCCTGATTTTCGGTGGCTACCAGTACTACAAGCATACCAAGCAGTCCAGTGCTGAATTGTTCGCACGCTGCGATGCCCTGTATGTCGCTGCCGAAGCGGATATCACCGGACTCCCCGCCGCGGAAGCCTGCTACGACAGCACGTGGGACCTCGGGTTCGTGAGCGACAGCATGGAAGTGCTCCGCCAGAACCGCCTTGGCGAAATCAGCGACAAGCGCAATGCCATGAAGGATCTTCTCGAAGATGCGAAGGACGCGATTGCCTTGGGCGATACGGCAAAGGCCGTCGGTATTCTTGGCGAAAACAAGGGCTTCGTGCTCTTGCGCCAGGATGAACAGGATGAATGGAAGGCTATTGCTGGCCTGAAGAACTAAATATGGGTACGGTCGTAGAATACAAGGGCAAGCGCCCGGTCATAGGCGAGAGGGTTTTCCTCGCCGAAGGGGCACGCTTGATAGGGGACGTTACCATCGGTAACGATTCCTCGGTATTCTACAACGCGGTACTGCGTGCTGACCTCGCCAGTATCGTTGTCGGCGAACGGACGAACATCCAGGACAACGTGACGGTCCACCTCTCGCTCGACGAAGGGGTGGTCATCGGTAACGAAGTGACGGTCGGTCACAATGCGGTGTTGCACGCTTGTACGATTGACGATAACGTCCTCATCGGTATGGGCGCCATCGTGATGGACGGCGCCCACATCAAGAAGAACTGCATTGTCGGTGCCGGAGCCATCGTGACGCAGGGAAAGGAATTCCCGGAAGGCTCGCTTATCTTGGGCTCGCCGGCGCACGTGGTCCGTGAACTGACTGAAGACGAAATCCGCAAGGCGCACGAGGGTGTCGAACATTACATCGTGGCGAAGGACGAACTGCTGAAGCATGTATAAGTTCGTCTTTCTCATCAATCCCATCAGCGGCGGCGGTCAGGGCAAGGTGATATTCCAGTTCCTGCCCGAAATCATGAAGTCGATGGACTTCGCTGATTCCGAATGGAAGGCCGAATTTACCCGCGCGGCAGATATGCCGGACCAGATCCGCGGGGCGCTCGCTTCGACCGAGACGCTTATAGCCGTCGGTGGCGACGGCACGGTTTCGGCGGTGCTTTCGGCGATGCTTTCGGGAGATTATGCGGGCCAGGTGAAAATCGGGCTTATCCCGCTCGGGACGGGCAACGACCTTGCGCGCGTCTTGAACCTTTACAAGCCTTTCGTGGACCGTGGCCTGCTTTTCCTGGTGCGCAGGCTCTTGCGCGCGAAGGCGAGGCCTTTCGATATTTGGAAAGTGAACGGCAAGTTCGCCATGGCCAATTATTTTTCGGGCGGTATCGACGCCCGCATTGCGCATGATTTTAACAGCGACCGCGCGAACGGCGTGATTGCGAGCAATTCCGTAATCGCGAACAAACTCCATTACGTGCGCCGATTCTTTGCCGACAGGAATTACGTGCTCAAGCGCGGGACCCTCGGTTTCTGTGACCGCGATGGCGTCTGCGAATCGATTGATGTTTCTGGGCACCGTACGGTGATTGTCGGCAACATCCCGAGTTTTGCGAGCGGAGCGAATCCGTTCTACAAGTCGAATATGGCCGACGGACTCCTGGAAGTCGTCGATGTGCCCGACATGTTCAAGTTCCTGATGGCCATCGCCATCGGAAACATTCCCGTCATTGGCGGGATTTACAAGAAGTATTTCCTGAAGTCCAGGAAGGTGCGTTCCCTCAAGCTGGTGATGGCCGGCGATGAATTCTTGCAGCTCGACGGCGAAGACTTGAGCGGCAAGGTCGGGACCGAAATTACGATTGAATATGCCTGCCAGGTCCAGATGCTGGCCTTGGAGGATTGATGGCCCCGGTCGCCCTTTCCGATGTCTTGGCGTGGCTGCGTTCCAGCGGGCTGCTTGAAGCCGATGTCGCCTGCCCTGAAGGCGATGTGCAACTGACAGGCTTTGCTGCCGTGGACCGTGCAGGGCCTTCCGATGTTTCGTTCTGGCTGGGCTCGACTTCGAAAAGCGAAACGAATGCGAACGGCTACGCCTCTTCTGTTTTGGAAAGCGTCCGTGCCGGGCTGCTCTTTGCCCCGCCGGAATGTGCTTCCCTCGCGGACAAGCTTCCTGGAGTTCGCTTTCTCGCCATTGTCGAGAACCCGTACCATGCGATGGTGGAATTCCTGAACCGCTTTGCTTCGGACTGCTCTATGGCGGTTTCGGGCCATGCGGCGTCGGCCAAGGTCCACGCGAGCGCGGTGGTGGAGGGCTTTGTCGGCGAGAACGTGGTGGTCGGCCCTGGCTGCGTCGTGATGCGTGGGGCGAAGGTCGGCGCGAACTGCGTGCTGGAGGCGAACGTCACCGTTTATCCGAACGTTGAAATCGGCGAAGGCTGTGTTTTCCAGGCGGGTGTCGTCGTCGGTTCCCGCGGTTTTGGTTTTTACGAATATGCGGGCAAGCGCCGTATGGTGCCGCACTTGGCGGGCGTCCGCATTGGCGACCGTTGCAGTTTCGGTGCGAATACGGTCGTGGCGGCTGGCTTTGTTTCGCCGACGACCATCGGCAACGATTGTCATTTTGATTCCTTTGTCCAGATAGGGCACAACTGCGTTCTCGGGAACAACATCTTCATGGCGTCGCAGTCCGGGCTTGCCGGTACCGTGACGGTCGAGGACGATGTGGAACTTGCCGGTGGCGCCCAGGTCGCAGGCCACCTGACTCTTGGCAAGGGCGCGCGAATCGCGGCCAAGGCCGGGGTGACCAAGAGTATTCCCGCGGGCCGGATGGTCTCCGGATTCCCCGCGATAGAAATTAATATATGGCGTAAGGCCATGGTAAAGTTGAAACGGCTTGGCGAAAGTTGATATGGTTTCTCGCAAGGTAAAAGAATTCCGTTCCCGCTCGCTTTCTTACGAAAGCGCGTGCGTACGTGTGGAAGTGGCCGAGTTGAACCCGCGCTTTGCTCCGCGTGTGCTGTGGAGCGTCGGTTCGCGCCCCTTTTACGGGACGGATGCGGCCAAGTGCTTTACGGAATTGCGCTACGGCGTGGAACGCACTTCGATTTACACGTCTGGCGATGCGGCCGCGGATAGCCATTCCGAAGGAATCAGCCTCGCTTGTACCGAACACCTTTCTCCCGTATTCCTTATGTGGCCGGGAGTCAGTTTCAACGTCGATGTCGATTGCCCCGCGGGGGCTTCCCGTGCCGAAGTTCCCATGATGGATGGCAGCGCCATCCTTTTCTTCAACGCCCTCCGCAGTATGGCGGGCGCTCCGGGGGAATTGGCGTTCTACGATGCTCCCGTGAATGCGTCTTGGGAACTGCGCCGTCCGGGCGACGGTTCTGTCTACGGTTGCGTGCGCGTGGCCCCGAGCGATACGTTCGAGGTGTCTTATATCTTGGACCGTCCGGATATGGGTGGGTTCCGTTCGGCGGCCGATGTCTCGATTTATTCTGCCGAAGATTTGTATAATATTTTCGAGGCGAGGACGTTCATTTCGGAACGGGACTACGAGATGGCCCGTAAAAACGGATTGCTCGCCGGTGTGGACGGAAGTTGCGGCCTTTTAATCGGGGCGGGGGATGCTTCCCTCGCGCAGAAGTACCGCGTTCGCGAAGAACCCGCGCTCCACAAGATTCTTGATTTGCTGGGCGACCTTGCATTTGTAAGGCCCGCCTTGCCCAAAGTCCGCGTTGAGATAGTGAATGGTGGTCACGCGGCCCACCGTCAAATCCTAGAAAAGGTGATAAACTATGCAATACGATTCTGAATTCGTTCATAACCTCCTTCCGCAGAAGGCCCCGTTCGCTTTCGTGGACGAAATCCTCGAACTCAACGAGGGTGATCAGCCGTCTATCGTTGCCGTGTGGCACGTGACGGGCAAGGAAAAGTTCTTTGATGGTCACTTCCCGGGAAATCCGGTGCTTCCGGGCGTCATTCAGATCGAGTCCATGGCTCAGGCCGCAACGCTTTTGACGATGATTGCCAAGAAGGCCGATGTCGAAGGCAAGCGCCCGGCGTTCATGGGTGTTGAAAACTGCCGTTTCCGCGCTCCGGTGATCCCGCCGCAGGACTTGACGCTCAAGGCGACTCTGGTGATGGCCCGTCACGGCATCTACAAGTATACCGGCGAAATCTGGCAGGGCGAAACGCTGGTCTGCAAGGCCGA
>CACXKY010000026.1 GCA_902768325.1 Fibrobacter succinogenes | reverse complement strand
TTGCCCTTCTGGCCGTACTTGACAGCGGCAGAGGAAGCAGCGGCGTAGATGCTCTTCATGATGCCTTCGAGCTTCTTGTCCACTTCTTCGAAGGTCCAGGAGAGACGTTCGGAGTTCTGGGACATTTCGAGACCGGAGGTAGCCACGCCACCAGCGTTAGCAGCCTTGGCAGGTCCAAAGAGAACGCCGGCCTTCTGGAAGGCTTCGATAGCTTCCGGAGTAGACGGCATGTTAGCACCTTCGGCAACGGCCTTCACGCCGTTAGCGATAAGGGCCTTGGCACCGTCGAGGTCGAGTTCGTTCTGGGTAGCGCACGGAAGAGCGATATCGCACTTGACCGTCCAAACGCCCTTAGAACCTTCGTGGTATTCAGAACCCGGAACGAGCTTGGCGTATTCGCTAATGCGGGCGCGCTTCACGTTCTTGAGGTCGAGAACGACGTCGAGGTTGATGCCGTTCGGGTCGTAGATGTAGCCGTTGGAGTCGGACATGGTCACAACCTTGCCACCGAGCTGAGTAGCCTTCTGGCAAGCGAACTGGGCAACGTTACCGGAACCGGAAATCACGACGGTCTTGCCCTGGAAGGAGTCGTTAGCGAGGTCCTTGAGCATTTCGCGAGTGAAGTAGCAGAGGCCGTAACCGGTAGCTTCGGTACGGGCGAGAGAACCACCGTAAGAGAGGCCCTTACCGGTAAGAACGCCCACAAATTCGTTGCGGATGCGCTTGTACTGACCGAACATGTAACCGATTTCGCGAGCGCCAGTACCCTGGTCACCAGCCGGAACGTCCGTGTCGGCACCGACGTGCTTGCAGAGCTCAGTCATGAAGGACTGGCAGAAGCGCATCACTTCGTTGTCGCTCTTGCCCTTAGGATCGAAGTCGGAACCGCCCTTGCCGCCGCCCATGGGGAGCGTGGTCAAGCTGTTCTTGAAGATCTGTTCGAAGCCGAGGAACTTGAGCATGGAAAGCGTCACTTCGTTACGGAGACGGATACCGCCCTTGTAGGGGCCGATAGCGGAGTTGAACTGCACGCGGTAGCCACGGTTCACCTGAACGTTACCCTTGTCATCGAGCCAAGGCACGCGGAAGGTGATCACGCGTTCCGGTTCGACGAGACGGTCGATAACGCCGTTGGTTTCCCAGGACTTGTCCTGTTCGAGGACGGGGTCGAGGGATTCGAGGAATTCACGGACAGCCTGATGGAAGAGGGCCTGGTCCGGATCACGGGCGACGACCTTGTCATAGACTTTCTGAAGGTAAGCATTCTTGATTGCCATTTTATATATCTCCGTTGAGAGTTTTGATTGTTAATGTTTTTAACGGGTCTAAAGATAGCAAACCCGCGACAAAAAATGAAAAATAGTGGCAAAAATCTTCAGTTTCTTACATTTTTGTAAGTTATTTTTTTAAAATTAAATGAAATTCGTTTTTTTCGCTAGAAAACGAGTAGACACCATTCAAAAACATACAATTTTGTAAGTTTTCGTTTTTATCGCTCAATTGTTTACAAGATTTTACAAATCTAACTAAAAAGGAGGGCCGACAAACGGTCCTCCTGGTCAAGATTTCGGCGGAACGGAACTAGAGTTCCATAAAGTTCTTGAGTTCGTCCATGCGACGCTGGGCGTATTCGTAACCCATCTCGTACGACGCGTCAAGATTTTCTCGCTCCGTCTCGAACAAGTCACAAAGGTCTTTCTCGGGCCTGAAAATCAGAAGCTTGCCCTGCTTTTCAAGCTTTTCCATGTTCGAGAACATCTTCTCGTAGCGCTTGTAGCGCAGCATGAGCGCGCGGAAAAAGTCGGGATACTTGCGCTTGAACATCGGATTCAGGATTACGCGATACTTGCGGAAGTCCGTAACGATTTCGCCGGGGTAATGCGTAGACACGACAACGACCTTGTCACAGCCCCTATCGAACGCCCTGTCAAACGGAATCGGGTCCGTGATGCAGCCGTCGGCATAGTGCAGTCCGTCGATTTCGACCGTCGGGAAAATCATGGGCAAAGCGCAGCTCGCGTTCAAGATATCGAGCAGGCGGCGTTCGCTCATCTTCTCGCGGAAGAATTCCACGCGGCCCGTCTCGCAACACGTGACGCCGAATTCGCACTCCACGCGTGCCGAGAAGAACGTATCGAAATCGAAGGGGATTTCGCCGTAGGCCGCATCGTAATGCAAGGCGTGGCATTCCTTACGAGGGCCGTCCAGGAACTTGTTCGAATGGTCTTTCCCCTGCTGGATACGCGTCGGCTGGATGATGTGGCGGAAGCGGCCTTTCTGGCGCGTGATGTAGTTCATCGCGGCATGGCCACCGGCACTCACACCGGCAAAATAGGAGAACACGATGTCTTCTTCCAACCAGGCGTCCAGAACGCCCGCCGTAAAGATCGTCTGTCGCGACCCGCCTTCCAGTGCCAGCCCTATCTTCAAGGTAGCACCTCCGCAGGAGTTTCGGCAGCGCAGGGCAGTTCCGGTATTTCCGTCTTCCCCAGCGCCTGCTGCTTGAGTCCCCAGATCTTTTGCCTAAAGTATTCGCTGCGTTCGGCGAGATGCTTCGAAGAAGGCACTCCCTTCACGCGTTCAATCGTTTCGGGCTCGCCCACCACGACCCTCGTGCGGTGGCCGACCTTGTAGATGCCGTCGATGCCAAGCGAAAGCACGGGAGCGCCCGTACTGCGGGCCAAGAAAGCAAATCCCGTCTTGAACTCGTTCAGCAGTCCGTCGTAGCGGCACTTGCCTTCGGGGAAGATAATGACGGAATTGCCCTTCTCCAGTTCCTTTTTGGCGAGGAGCGCCCATTCGGTATCGAGGTTAAAGCGGTCGCATGGAACGACGTTCTTGAAACGGCTAAGGGCCCAACGGAAATGCGGGTCTTCCACCTGGTCCTTTGCAACCACGATGCTGCGCTTATGGAAGAACAAAGCCTGCACCATCAAGGGGTCGAGCATGCTCGTGTGATTTGCGATAATCACCATCGGCTGTTTCAACTTCGTGGACTTGACGGATTCCCCAAGAAACGTCATCTTGGGGCGATAAAAAAGCAGCAGATAGAAACGCACACCGTAAACAACGACGACGAGCACCAACTTCCAGAACAAACCAGCAACTATATTCTTCGCTTTTTCAATCATCAACTATATATACTATGGCGATCCCGGCAAGCATCAGCGATGTTCAGCACACCGCAAGGCCGGGATTACAACAAAATAGAATTTAACTATTTACCCAGGCTTTCTTTCGGGATGCTCGTAAACGTGAGGGAGCCCTTCGCATGGACGTTCCCGTTCACCTTGACGACACAGTCAAAGCCGACAATGACTCCACCGCCCTTCGTCTTGTTCACGGAGATTTCCAGCTGGTCGCCGGGAATCACGGGCTTCACGAACTTGAAACCGTCAATCTTCAAAAGCACGTAGAGGTTCTTCTCAAGGTCCTCGGCGGGCTTTTCGATCACGAGCGAGCAGAGCTGGGCGCAGGCTTCGCAAATGAGCACGCCCGGCATAATCGGGGTGCCCGGGAAATGGCCCATAAAGTAGGGCTCGTTCACGGAAACGTTCTTGATACCCACGGCCGATTCGTTCGGCACGAGTTCCACGACCTTCTCGATCATCTGGAACGGCGGACGCTGGGCAATCTTTTCGCTGATTTCGAAAATGTTCATCATAGAGAGAGGCCTCCGTCGAGAACGAAGACCTGGCCGGTCACGTAGGCGAACTGGTCGGACGCAAGGGCGGACACGATGTTCGCCACTTCGTCGGCGGAACCGAAACGCTTGAGCGGAATCTTCTCGATGTAGCCCTTGCGGGTCTCTTCGGGAATGGCCTCGATCATCTCGGTCGCGATAAAGCCGGGGGCCACCGCGTTCACGCGGATGCCGAAACCGCCCAATTCCTTCGCAAGCGTCTGGGTCAGGGAGTTCACGGCGCCCTTCGTGGCGCTGTAGACGGCCTGGCCCGCGAGAGCGAACTTGGAAGAGACGGAGCTCATGTTGATGATGACGCCGGACTTCTGCTTGTACATCTTCACGGCGACCTGCTGGGCGCAGTAGAAGTAGCCCTTCACGTTCAGGTCGAAGCACTTGTCAAGCGTTTCGGGATTCATCATCAGCAGGTATTCGTCACGGACGATGCCCGCATTGTTCACAAGCACGTCGATACGGCCGTATGCCTTGAAGACATCGCGAACCATCGTCTTCACCTGAGAAAGTTCGGCCACGTTGGCCTTGTAAATCATGCCATCCCCGCCTTCGGCCTTGATTTGCTCCAAGGTCTGCTGGGCGGCCTCGTCGGAACTGGAATAGTTCACGACGACCGTGTAGCCATCTCGGGCCAGGCGCAGCGCACAAGCCTTGCCGATACCCTTCGAGGCTCCCGTTACCAATGCTACTTTCATACTCTCGACTCCCCTTTCTTAGATAAATTACTTTCCAAAAACGACGGCACTGTAGGATCCACCTGCAGCAAAAGAGATAACCAGAATCTTCTTCAGGCCAGCGGATTCGGCTTCCTTCGCCGTGACGGAACCGTCATCAGCAATATAGTAAGCCTTGTCCTTGGCCAGGTCACCGCTCAGGAGGAGAGCCGCTTCAGCAGCGGCAAGCGCTGCAGACCCCGCACGGCCTTCTCCGGTGCGTTCCTTGACTTCGAACACGGGCATCGAGGCAAGCTTGTCGCCGAAGACACGCTTCAGGGCGCCCTTCTCGATGTCGTCAATCTTCTTGTAGCCGTTCGCAAAACCGCAGACGGCGTCGATATCGCCGGCGGAAATGCCTGCGTCGGCAAGCGCATCGGCAATGGCCAGGTCGAGAGCCCCTTCGGAACCGTCGATCTTGCCGAACTTCACGTTCTTGCGGCCGTTGCCGTAACCGAGCGCATAGCAGTACACCTTGGCAGAACGTGCCTGCGCGTAAGATTCCTCTTCGAGCAAGATGGACACGCTGCCGTCGCCGACCACGAATCCATTCGCACCCGCATGCGGTGCGACCACGCTATCCGCGGCGACGCCCAGCTTCTGGGCGAATTCGGTGATGACGGGGATGTTTTCGTCGGTACCGGTCGCCATCATGGCGCTTTCCTGACCGTCATGGATGACGTTCATGGAGAAACCGATGCTGTCGAGGCCGGAAACCGGGCCCGTCGTAATCGTGATGCCGTAGCCCTTGATACCCGAACAGATGGAAAGGTATCCGCCAGCGGCGTTGTAAACTGTATGGGGGAACTTGAAGGCGGAACCGCCTGCGTTGCCGGATTCGGCAATCAGTTCCTCAAAATCGTACGTGGAACCGAGACCGCCTTCGCTGGTACCGACGATGATGCCGATCTGCTTCGCGTTCTCTTCCGTTACCGTGAAGGCGGCATCCTTGAGGGCGCAAACGCCAGAAACGGTCTGGAGCTGGCCCAGGTTGTCGAGCTTGCGGTAGAAGGCCATCTTGATGCCGAGTTCCTTGTAGTCCTCGTTCGTGATGGTCGAATGGACGGAAGGCTCCTGGAGCTGGACGGAATTCTTGACCGCCTCGAGGTAGCGTTCCTTACCGTTGCCGAGCGGAGTCACGATACCGAGACCCGTCACGGCGATTTTCTTGTCCTTGGCCGTCTGGCACTGGATGTTGCCCGGCTTCTTGCTGAAGACGATGCTCGCGTTCGTACCGCCGAAGGCCACGTTGTTGCTCATGACGCATTCGAGGTGCTTGGACTTGGGCTGGTTCTGCACATAGTCCATGCGGCCGGCCTTTTCCTTGAGCGCTTCCGAATCTTCGGGAGAATAATGGAGCGTCGGGAGGACGGTATCGGTCGTGAGCGCCTTGATGCTGAATACGGCTTCGATAGCGCCGGCGGCACCGAGGCAGTGACCCGTCATGACCTTGGTTGAACTGACACTCAAGGTCGGGTTTTCGGCGTCAAAGAACTGGTGGAAGGCATTCATTTCGGCATTGTCGTTCTTGCCGGTACCGGTGCCATGGGCGTTCAGGTAACCGATTTCCGCCTTGGAGATGCCGGAATTGCGGACAGCGCGGTCCATGGCCTCCATGAGGCAGAGCCCGTCTTCGCGCGGGGCCGTAATGTGGTGGGCGTCGCTGGTGCAGCCCGAACCGAGGACTTCGCAGTACTGCTTTGCACCGCGTTTTTGCGCATGTTCGAAAGATTCGACAATGACGACACCGGCACCTTCACCGAGCGTGATGCCGTTGCAATGGTTAAAGGGAGAGCAGCCGTTCTCGTCGAGAGCGTGCAAGGAAAGGAATCCGGAGTACGGGACCGAAGCGAAGGAATCCGCACCGCCCGCGATCACCACGTCGGCCTTGCCGGCGCGGATGAGGTCGCAAGCCATGGCGATGGAGAGCGTACCTGCGGCACAGGCGTTCGCGACGTTCGTGACGATACCGCCCGCATGGCAGCATTCCGCCACCTGGGAAGCGATAGCCGCGATGGGCATCTTGGGGATTTCCAGGGCATTCTTGCCGTGACGGTGGTACTTTTCGACGCTGAGGACGCCGCCCACGCAGCTGCCGATGATCACACCGACGCGCTGGCTGTCCGCAAAATCAGAAAGACCGGCATCGGCGAGAGCCTCCTTGGCCGCCTTGATGCAGAGCTTGGAAGCGCGGTCCTTTTCATCGGGGCACTCCAGTTCGTCCAAAGTATCGCAATTCACCTCGGCAGCCAGGTCTGCATAGCAGTCCTTGGTATCCACCGACGTCGTCTTATGTATGCCCGAGACCGAAGCCAGGGCATTTTTCCAGGTTTCCTCGACGTTGTTGCCTATGGCGCAAATAACCCCAAGACCGGAAACAACGCAACGTTTTTCACTAACAGCCATAAGCCTTCCAAATGCACAAAAGAGAGAACGATTGCCTAGGATTAAGCCTTGTTATTTTCGATAAAGGCAGCAATCGTATCGATGCTCTGGAAGTGTTCCTTGCCGACACCCGTCATGGAAACGCCGAAGTTGTCGTCGACGAAAGAGATGATTTCGAGGGAGTCCACGGAATCCAGGCCAATTTCGTCACCGAAAAGCGGGGTGTCGAAGTTCAGGACGTCGCCGTCCACGCCGAGATCGGACATGAAAAATTCCTTGAGTTTCTGTTTCATTTCTTCGTTATTCATTTATTCCTCTTTGTTTAAATTTCCGCGACAAAGATAGTAAAAAAAACTACCGCCCAGGCCCAAATATGCACAAAAACGGATAAATTGCCAAAATCTAGGATTAGTGGTAAAAATGGCGGATTTTGCCCCCAAAGTATGTTTTCCAGCATAAAAAATACACATTTACAATCCTTGACATGTTTCTATATTTGCGTCAGTTACGTTAAAAAAGGAAAAAACATGTGGGATAAGTCCTATAATGAAAAATTAAACGAATATAAGGCCAAGTCTATTGCCGGCGGTGGAGCTGCCCGTATCGAAAAGCAGCACTCGCAGGGCAAGCTTACCGCCCGCGAACGCCTCGAAATTCTTTTTGACAAGGGCACCTTCCGTGAAATTGGAGCCCTCCGCGTTTCTACCAGCCTCGATTTGCCCGAATCCAAGCGAATTTTCGGTGACGGCGTCGTCACCGGTTACGGCAAGGTCAACGGAAAGACCGTCTATGTCGCCTCCCAGGACTTCACCGTCAGCGGCGGTTCCCTCGGTTCTGCCCATGCGAAGAAGATTTGCCAGGCGATGGACCTCGCCCTCGAATCCATGGCCCCGTTCGTCTGCATCAACGACGGCGGTGGCGCCCGTATCGAAGAAGGCGTCAATTCCCTCGACGGCTATAGCGGCATCTTTACCCGCAATACGCTCGCCTCGGGCATCATTCCGCAGATTTCCGTGATTCTCGGCCCCTGCGCCGGCGGTGCCTGCTACTCCCCCGCCATTACCGACTTCATCTTCATGACGGAAAAGACGAGCCAGATGTTCATCACGGGCCCGGGCGTCGTGAAGGCCGTGACGGCCGAAACGGTCTCCCCCGAAGGTCTCGGCGGTGCCGGCGTGCACTCCACCAAGTCCGGAGTCTCGCACTTCGTTTGCAAGGACGACAAGGAAACCCTCGAAGCGGTACGCAACCTGCTCAGCTACCTGCCGCAATCCAACCTCGAAAAGCCGCCTGTTGCCGAAAAGTTCAAGGCCGTCGACAAGTCCAAGGATATCGAAGAGATTGTCCCGGACAACTTCAAGAAGGGCTACGACGTGCGTAACGTCATCGAGACGTTCGCTGACAAGGATAGCTTCCTCGAAATCCAGAAGGACTTCGCCCGCAACGTGGTCATCGGTTTTGCCCGCATGGACGGAAACGTCGTGGGCATCGTCGCGAACCAGCCGAACTTCATCGCCGGTTCCCTCGACGTGGACGCCAGCGACAAGGCCAGCCGCTTCGTTCGCTTCTGCGACTGCTTCAACATTCCTATCCTTACGCTGGAAGACGTCCCGGGCTACATGCCGGGCACCAAGCAGGAACACAACGGCATTATCCGCCATGGCGCCAAGCTTTTGTACGCCTACGCCGAAGCGACCGTGCCGAAGGTGACGCTTATCCTCCGCAAGGCCTACGGTGGCGCCTACATCGCCATGAACAGCAAGAACCTCGGTGCCGACTACGTGTTCGCGCTGCCGATCGCCCAGCTCGCCGTGATGGGAGCCGAAGGTGCCGTCGACATCCTTCACCGCAAGGAAATCGCCGCGTCGGCCACTCCTGCCGAAACGCGCCAGCAGCTCATCGCCGAATACGAAGAGAAGTACCTCAACCCGTATATCGCCGCCAAGAACGGCTATATCGACGAAGTCATCTCCCCGGACCACGTGCGTGACCGCCTCGCGACCGCCTTCGACTACTTGAAGAACAAGAAGAAGGCTCGCCTCTGGAGGAAGCACGGGAACATCCCGCTGTAGTCTGGCGAAACAACACCACTTCGTGGTTTTACAGATGAAAGGCCTTGCGATGCAAGGCCTTTCTCATATATAAAGAAGTATATAGAGAAGTCCCGGCTCAAACGAGCCGGGACCTTTTGGATACCTTCAACTCCTTATAGGAGGTCTAGAAGTTGAAGATAAGTTCTGCACCCATGTCAAACAGGAAGTCGTCGTCCTGCGTGAAGTTGATGATGGTGCCATTGCCGTCGCCATCGCCAAGCGGGAGGATCACAGCACCGAAGAGCTGCATCGTGATGAACTTGCTCGGGGTGAAGTAGATCTTCGGGCCGAGGTAAGCGAACTCGTTTTCAGTCCTGTCGTCGTCGAGGCTATTGGTGTGGTATTCACCCATGACGCCCACCTTCAACTCGTTGAGGAACTGAATGGCCGGTTCGGCATAGATATAGAAGCGTTCCGGAAGGTCGATGCCCGTCGCACGGTCCACATTCTCGGCAAGGAGAGCGTAGAACACGGAACCCGTGAGGGAGAAGATGCCCTTGGAGATGGTCGGTTCGATAAGGAACGTGTGGCTCACGACCGGTTCGGACTTGGTGACGATATCGTCAAAGAAGCCGTAGCCGGCATGGATGTCGAGGAGGTTCAGGAACGAGAGGTCCATGAACATACCTGCGCGGAACTTGTTGACGGTCTTTCCATCACGCGTATCCAGGTCATAACCCTTGTAGTTCACGTAGGGGCGCATCTTCTGGCCGGCAAATTCGAGGTCGTAGGCCAAATGGGCGAAGAAGGCGTACACATCCTGGTCACCGGTATAGTTGGCAAACGAAAGCGTATTTTCGTTTGCGGAGAAACCGACTGCAGCCTGGATGCCGAACATAGAGAGCTCAACACCGCGCATGCTCTGTTCCTTCATACCAGCGGCGTAGTAGGTCGCGTCATCATAGCGGTAGTAGTGGAAGGCTCCTTCGGCGTAGGTCATGTCACCGAGCTTCACAGCGAGAAGGCTGTTCTTGTACTGGACATAGGCACCATTGAGGTAGAAGTCCGGATAGGCTTCAAGGCCATCGGCCTCGATACCCACAAAAGCAGACCAGTTGTCATTGAACTTGACATCGAAGTTCAAGTCGAACGTAGAAGAGAACGTGTGGGCAAAGCGCTTGTCTTCGGTATAGGTCAAGACATCGGCTTCAATATCGGCAGAACCGGAAACCTTGAACGTCGGGCTTTCTTCTTCGGCAGCGAGGGCCGGGACAGCGGCAGCGACAGTCTGAGGTTCGGCAACCGGAGCAACCACGGGCTGGGCTTCGGCGCTCTGAGCGGCTGCGGAATCAACAGCGGCAGCAGCGGTAGTGTCAGCAGTAGCGGCAGCAGGTGCGGCGGCTTCCTGGGCCGGGGCAGCTTCAGCAGCAGGGGCTGCGGCAGGCTGAGCAGCGGCAGAATCGGCCGGTGCGGCAGGTGCGGCGGCTTCCTGAGCCGGAGCAGCTTCAGCAGCAGCGGGGGCTGCGGGCTGTTCTGCAGCGCTTCCTGGGCAAAAACGCCAGCGACAGCCAACCCAAGCACGACTGCCGATATCTTCATGGACTTCATAGTATCTCCTTTTCCTGTGATCTCTATCAACAATCTAGCTTATTTTTCCATTACATTGCCAACCGTATCTAACAAAATACCGTGCAAAAGGCCGTTACTGAACAAGGCCTGTTCGGCATCGACGAACTGCAAGGGGTTCCCATCGATTCCCGTAGACCGCCCTCCGGCCTCTTCGACGATTAGCGCAATGGCGGCAATATCCCAAGGGTAGCTCATCGTCATCACAAAGCAGTCAATGCGACCGCAAGCGGTAAAACAGCCCTCGATTACGGCAGAACCCAGACACTTCACACGCTCGAAAGTTTCGGATTCCCGGGCAAAATTCCGCGAATTCTGCGCATTTATCCTGGAGACCTCCCCCACGTTAAAGTCCCCGTTGCTCACGATGGCATGCATGGGGTTCGATTCGTTACTTACGTGGATGGGCCGTCCGTTCATGAAGGCTCCCCCGCCCTTCACCGCCGTATACATCTCGCCGAGCTTCGGCAAGTTCACTACGGCCACGATCGGTTTGCCTTCGAAATGGAGCGCAATGGAAATGCCCCACAGCGGAATCCCGCGGCTAAAGTTTACCGTCCCGTCTACCGGGTCGATAATCCAGCGGTAACGCGGGTCGCTCCCCTCCACCACGCCTGCTTCCTCGGTACGGATGGAGTGCGTCGGGAAGGCTTCGCGAAGCCCGTCTACGATAAGCCTTTCGCTCGAAACATCGGCAATGGTCACCACGTCTTTTGCGGACTTGTACTTGACATCCCCCAGGTTGCCCTGGAGCTCAAGGCAGAGGTCGCCCGCCTTCTTGGCAAGCGACTCGGCCACAGAAACAAATTGCTGTAGTTCAGTCATATTCTAAAAAGCCTAGAACTTTATCGGATAGAGCAAGTACCAGTGGAACTCCGGGTACACCTGGATGGTCGGGGCCGGCAGCTTGAAATAGTTCAGGTACTTGATAAATGTTCTCGCCAGGCGGCTCTGCGGGCGGAACGCTTCCAGGTCGTAGTCAAGCGCCAAGTAGACCTCGCGGTGCGGGGTTCCCTCGTAATGCTTGATGAACACGCCTTCGTCAATGCTGAGGCCCGCGGCAAAGGCAAGCCAGCTCGGGTAGTAGGCGCGGACGCTCACCGGCAACAGGCGGTACGGCTTGAACGACGCCCAGAAAGTCTGGTTGCAATAATCGTCGGTAAACACGCCCGTATCGCTCTGCCTGTAATACGCCTTCGTATTGATCCAATAGCTCCATTTCAAATCTACGTACTTGAACACGGGAATGTAGCGTTCCGCCATCGGCAAGAAACCGCCCAAGGTTCCGGACAGCACGTCAAAGATGCTGAATCCCCATTCCGGAGAAAAGCCATCCTTCACATCGATGGCAATGTGCGTCGCCATCGCCGAGAGGCCCGCGTACAGGTAGGACTGGAACTCCGAAACGCCAGCCCAGTGGTACGCCTCGTAAAAGCTTTCGCCCAGAATGACACCCGCCGCAAAATGCCCGAACTTGTCCAGGTTCAAGGCGTAGTCAAAATCGTTTTCGAAATGGAAATGGTTCCCCTGTTCGTCCCACCAGCCCTTATGGAATACAAGCCAGTAAGCGGCACCATAGGCAATCAGCACCGAAGATGCTACGCCAACGGTCTTGGCTACCGAGAGTTCACGGGTCGTATCGCCCGGGTCTTCGCTGCGGTAATCCCACGTCGAATCGCGCCAAGTCAGCGGATCGCCCGGGGCGGCAAGCAACGGCTGCACAAGGCAAACCAGCGCAATCACGGCGATTATCTTTTTCATCGCGAAATTCACGCCGGTAAAGATAGAAAAAAAGGAAAACCCCGCACCGAAGGCAGGGTTTTCACTAAAGATTGCATATAGCCACTAACCAATAACTAATGACCAATGACTAATAACCAATAACTAATAACCAATTAGTCGCGGGCCAAGAGGAGCACGCTGTTCTGGCCACCAAAGCCGAAGCCGTCGGACAGAGCGTACTTGAAGTTGTGGCTCGTGTTCTGGTTGGCGCAAACATCGAGGTGGATGCGTTCGTCCTTGTTGAACACGTTCGTCGTAGCATGAATCATCTGGTTCTGCAGCGACTTCACCGTGATGATGGCTTCAAGGGCACCGGCGGCACCGAGGGCGTGGCCGATCATGCACTTGGAGGAGTTGATCTTCAGGGAATCGGAAGCACCGAACACCTTCTCGAGGGCGGAGCATTCGGCAACGTCACCGAGCGGAGTCGACGTACCGTGGGTATTCACGTAGCCCACATCCTTCGGGGAGATGCCTGCGTCGCGGAGGGCCATCTCGATGGCGAGACGCACGCCTTCACCGTCTTCACGCGGGGCGGACATGTGGTGGGCATCGGCGCTCATGCCGACAGCAGCAACGCGGGCAAGGATGTTCGCACCACGCTTCTTGGCGTGAGAGAGGCTTTCGAGCACGAGGATGCCGGAACCTTCGCCCATCACGAAACCGTCACGGTCCTTGTCGAACGGGCGGGAAGCAGTGGCCGGGTCATCGTTACGCTTGGAGAGGGCGTGCATGTTGGTAAAGCCAGCAAGAGCGAGCGGGTTCACCGTCTCGTCGGTACCGCCGGCGAGCATGATATCGGCACGGCCAAGGCGGATGGCGTCAAAGGCGGCCGCGATAGAATGGTTCGATGTGGCGCAGGCAGAAACCACGGCGAAGCAGGGACCCATCCAGCCGGTGCGGTTGGAAACTTCACCCGCAGGCATGTTCGTAATGGACATCGGGATGAAGAACGGAGAGACGCGGGTCGGACCACGGGTACCCCAGGTAACCGCATTGTCGGTATAGGTGTTCATGCCACCGATACCGGCACCGATAATCACGCCGGAACGGGACGGATCTTCGGCCTTCGGGTCGATTCCCGCATTGTTCAGGGCCTGGAAGGCGGAATAGACGGCATACTGGATGCATTTCGAGAACCTGGACTGGTCACGCGCACTGAAATATTCAGAGCCGTCAAATTCCTTGACTGCAGCCGCAATCTTCACGGGCAATGCCGAGACATCAAACCTGTCGATCGTCGCAACTCCGGACTTGCCCTGCAAGAGGCTGTCCCAGAGGAGGTCGGGGGAATTGCCAAGGGCCGACACACAGCCCATACCAGTAATGACTACTTCTTCCATGATTGGATTCCTGTTTAACAAATTAACGGCGCCGAATATAGCAAATTTTTTTCTTACATAAAAGTGTTTTATTTCTCATCGGGCTGTTCTGGCGATAAAAAACACAAAAAGACGGACAAATCGCATAAAACTAAAAAACGCATTTTTTGAGCCATAATCGCAAAAACTAAATTTGCACTCGATATGGCAAAGAAGAAAAGTTCCCGCAATCTCGTCTGGATGGATCTCGAAATGTCCGGACTCGACCCCGAAAAGGACGTCATCCTGGAAATAGCGACCATCGTCACGGACCCGGAGCTGAACATCCTCGCCGAGGGCCCCGTCATAGCGATCCACCACCCCGAAAACATATTCGAGGCCATGGACGAATGGAACACCCGGCACCATACCGCAAGCGGTCTCGTCGAGCGCTGCAGGCGTTCAAGGTACTCCCTCGCCGACGCCGAGAACGAGACCCTAGACTTTATCAAGCCCTTTACCGAGAAATCGAAAAACGTCCTCTGCGGCAACTCCATTACGCAGGACAGGCGATTCCTCTACAAGTATATGCCCGCCATTTCGGAATGGCTCTGCTACAGGAACGTCGACGTAAGCTCTATCAAGGAACTCACGTTCCGCTGGTACCCGAAACTCGAGGAATTCCAGAAGGAAAAGCGCCACGAGGCGCTGAACGATATCCGCGAAAGCATAGCCGAACTGGCCTACTACCGCAAGACTATCTTTAAATAACCGAATGAAGTATTACTACGACCCCCAAAATAGACGTCCCTACAAAGAAAGAATGAGAAACCGCTGCATTGCCGCGGGAGTATTTATAATCCTCTGCGTATTTATCGCATCGTGTATCTTCGGCAAAAAGGACGCAGCAAACGCGCCGGAAAGCCAAGCAGCCGATCAAACGGCCGCCGAACAGCCCTCCGCGGCACCTACAAGCGAAATGCCCATCGACTCCGTCCAGGCCGACTCCGCCGCACGCCTGCAGAACGCCCTCGGGGGCGCAGACAGGTCCGAAGACATCGCCAACACGCAGGCTTCCGTCGTCGCGGCCATCGCTCCCGAGAACGCCCCCGAACCCGAAATCATCGACAGCGTGCACATCCAGGCGCAAAAAGACGTGTTCCTCGCCGAAAAAATCGACAACATGCTCCGCCGCTTCAAGCCGATGCACAGCGCCGTGCTGGTCGTCGAGCCCAAGAGCAACGAGATTCTCGCCTGGGGCGAGACGAAGGATTACAAGGTCCAGAACGAACCGGATTACATCACCAGGAACACCTTCCCCGCCGCGTCGCTTGCCAAGACCATCACGATTGCCGCCGCCATGGAATCGAACCGCTATTCGCTCAACTCCCCCATTCCCGATCGCGGCGCCCACCACACGCTGTACAAGAACCAGCTGCGCGTGCCCGAGAACTACACGGGCCCGACCATCGAACTGCAGGACGCCTATGCGAAGTCCGCAAACCCGCCACTCGCCATTATCGGCATGAACGTCGGTGCCAAGCGCCTGCGCGATGCGGCCCACAACCTCGGTTACAACATGAACTTCCCCGGAGGCATCCCCGGACGTTCCAGCTACAACCCGCCCGATTCCGGTTACGGACTCGCCGAAGCCAGCTGCGGTTTTACCGAAGCGACGACGCTCACCCCGCTCCTCGCCGCGGCACAGGTCCGTTCCATCCTCATGAAGAAGCCCCTCGAGATTCCCTGGTCCGACAACCTGCCGCAATTCGCCCCCAAGTCCCGCATCGCGCTCGACGTCGGGAAGTTCAGCGAGAATACGTACTACGGGCTCCGCGAAGCCATGATCCGCTCCATCACGAACGGTACCGCCAAGAAGCACATCTCTACGCGCAACATGGCTCGCAAGAACTACAACGCCCTCGCCATCGGCGGCAAGACCGGCTCGCTCGACGGACACGATCCCTACGGCCGTTACGAATGGTTCATGGGATTTGCGCAGTCGAAGGAAGACCCTTCCAAGGCTATCGTCGTCGTTATCGTACAAGTTCACGATTTACAGGGCTATCGCTCGCAACCCGCCTGCCAAGTGGCAGCAATGATTATAAATTATTGGGCACACCAGAACTTGAACAAAGGAAACTAGCATGGATCTTTCTTGGTGGAACCTTATACCGACCTATTTTGACGGAACGGCCATTGAACTCGGGAACTTCCCGGTCCGTTGGTACGGCATCATGTATATTTTCGCCTTCCTCACGGCCTACATCACCATGTGGAAGATCAACAAGAAAGAACAGCTCGGCTACACCAAGGAAAATTTCGACAGCCTGTTCACCTGGGCCATCGCGGGCATCCTCATCGGGGCGCGCCTCGGTTACGTATTCTTCTACAAACCTGGCTATTACCTCGCGAACCCGACCGAAATCATCCTCCCGCTCACCCACGACGCGCTGGGTTACCACTTTGCGGGAATCGCCGGCATGAGCTACCACGGCGGCATGATCCTCGGAACGATTTTCGCGATCATCGGCATCAAGCGCAACAAGATGGACTTGTGGAAAACGCTCAACCTGAGTTTCTTGGCCGCACCGCTTGCCTATACCTGGGGGCGCTGGGGCAATTTCATCAACGGCGAACTCTTTGGCGAAGCGACCACGAGCCCTATCGGCATGTACTTCCCGCTCGCGCACGACAGTCCTATCGAGAATCCGATTCTGCACCACCCGAGCCAGCTGTACGAGATGTGCTTCGAAGGCGTTATTTTGTTCGCACTCCTGTACAACCTGAGGCGCATCCCGCTGCTCAGGGACAAGATGCCGTGCCTGTACCTGATGGGCTACGGGCTGTTCCGTTTCTTTATCGAATTTTTCCGCAGGCCCGACGCACACCTCGGCCGCGTAGACCTCTTTGGCATGAGCCGCGGTCAGACGCTCTGCAGCCTGATGTTCATTGCCGGACTAACCTGGCTGATCATCTTGATTTATAGACAAAAAAAGAAATGGAGCCCGAACTAACGAACTCCACTCCCCTGCTTGATTGCATTCCATGACAAGGTCATGCCCAGTAGTCAAGAAGTCACTTATTAAGCACGTTGTCAGCGCTAAGCACCGTCACCGCACAACTACAATCACACTTGCATCACGTCAAAGCCCTTTGTTGACCCGACTATCTTTCCCTTTACGTCATCGTCGCCATTGCAGACGCTCGACTTCTATCCTCTGCGAAAGCCCATCGCGTTGTCCTGAATCCGAAAACATGCTTGTCCTGATTTCATGATGAACCGCACATGACGTCGCAGAAGCACCATTACTAACCGACAACACACACCATCGCTAGCAAGATCGCGTATTCTCACAAGGATTTACTCCGATTAGCGAACCGACATCGCGGCAGCGTCCTCAAGAGCCTAGGTGGTTAAGAATCGCATCCATCGCCTTTTTACCTAAGTACGACAGTCTCGTTATTGTATCGTTTCCTCTCTTTACTCAGTCCTCGTTCCCTTTGATTCCCTCGCTCCACTTACCTTCGATTCCCTTGCTCCGCTTACCTTCGATTCCCTTGCTCCGCTTACCTTCAATTCTTACGCTTCGTCCCTTCGATTCACTTATCCTAGTTCGTTTCGATCTTTCGTTTCGTAGCTTACCTTGACGTTCTCTTTGTCCTAGTCTACCAGAAACGTATTTCGCACTCACTTTGATTCGTTTACTCGTCGTTCAGACTCGTCTTCCTCTCCGTTCACTTCGCTCGTTCCTCTCCGTTCACTTCACTCGTTCCTCTCCGTTCGCTTCACTTGGTCCTCTCCGTTCACTTGGATCTACCAGTTAAGCACACAGCAATCGGCGTACCGACCGCAACCTGTACAAACATCGCCTCACAGCTTACACAGGAATGCCTAGCGCAGATTTTAACATTCTAATTCTTAATTCAATACTTTCCTTTTTATAAGCGGCATCTTCCTTCTGCAAATTAGCCAGAAGATTGTAATACCCTCCTACTTCTGTAATGTTTCGCGGAGCCGGAATCCTTGCAGGCAGCACTTCACGTTCTTCTGCATAGCGTTCCAGAATCCTCAGCTTATACCTTTGCGCCTCAGGAGAGGTTTCGCTCAGCATAAGCGCATTCAACAAACTGTCTAGGCTATTTACACCCTGAACCGTAGTAGTTGCAGTTGTTTCCGTCGTTTCGGTTTCTTCAGTTGAACCAGCCATGTTTTACCTCGCTACTAAATCTGATTTTCAGGGTTACATTGATTTTCGTCTACCGACGTGTAATTCTTTTCAGACACGACCGGAGCCGCAGGGGCAACAGGAGCACCGGCAGACTTGTTTGCCGAAGGATCCACACAGTTCGTCGTCATGATAGTCTGGCAACATTCCGCCAAAGTCTTCAGTTCTTCGAATTGTTTTTCAGGCATGCACACTACGCCCTCGCTATTTGAAGTTGTTGTTTTGGGTGCGGGAGTCGAGGAAGAATTGCCTCCACCGCTGTTTCCGCCACCGGCATTTCCGCCACTGCTTCCACCGCCGGATTTACCGCCAGCACCAGCGTCGCCGCCACCGGCACCGCCATCACCACCGGCATCCTTGCCGCCAGCACCACCGCCAGCGCCACCACCGGCGCCACCCTTACCGCCGCCGCTGCCACCAGCACCGCCGCCGCTCTTGCCGCCGCCTTCACCAGCGCCTTCCTTGCTCTTATCGTCCTTTCCATCAGACTTGGCCGTCGAGCCCGGAGTTGTACCGGTCAGGTAAGCACAGGCGACATTCTTGAAGGTGTCAAGAGCAGCCACCTGCACATCCTTGTAAGCATTGACGAGCGTTTCCTGCTTCTTTTCTTGCAGTTCAGCCGCCTTCGTCGCAAGGCCTGCAGAGGATTCCGCCACTTTATCTCTTCCCGTAGACGCGCTATTAAGCGTCGCCTTCGCAAGATCCGACAGCTGGGCCAAACCGGTAATGTCATTGAACTGCGGAGTCTGCTTGGCCGCAAGAGCAGCCACCAAGTTGGACGGCACAACCACATTAGGTGCCGTAGCACTCTGCAGGTTCAACGCCTGGATATCCTTAGTATCCTTGTTGGCCAAATAATCGTAGCCGTCCAAAGACGCTTCGGCGGTTTTCATTTCCGTTATCGGAGCATCACTCCAGTTCCAGAACCTCGTAAGGTCGATTACTTCGCTGACGTTCGTAGAGCCAAGGACCGCCTCTCCGATCATGCCGCTTGTGGGCACGGAGATAATGGTCGTCGGAGCACGGAAGCCATGCGTATAGTAGCGGTACAGCTGATCCTGAATATCGGCAGCAGTACGTCCCAAACGCACCGACAGTTCTTCCGGGAACGTGAACGGGAGCAACACGCAGTTTCCATAGAAACCTGCAACCTTACGGATATTCACGCAATTCAGCAACGGCACCGGCACGTTAGCCACTTCTGTATCAGAACCGGTCAGTTTGCTGAAGTCCATATTGATCGTGTACAAATCAAGCATCATCGCCAGTTCGTCACTCGATAGAGACGCCCAAACCGCCTGGGAATAGCGAACCGTTTCATTCACAATCTGGCGGAAGGTTTCTTCCATCCTCTCGAATTCGTACTTATGCAACGTGGTTCCAGTGCTAAATACAGATATGCTCGCACGATAGGACACATTGGACGAATTTAGAGAATTATCAACCAGATTTCCGGAGGGATCTGTAATTGTGACTTCGCTGATTACAGGAGTACCCAAAAGGCTCACTTCTCTTGAAGAAAGCGTAAGCATCTGGAAACGATCAATCCTTTCCAACGCATTCTGGAAATGATTCATCATCCAAGTGTCATAGCCGCTGCTACGGTTATCCTTGGCATAATCATACATCTTATCGGTGTATTTGTCTAAAGCCTTATCTCGCGCGGCAGCCAAGTCACCATTTTTCATCTTGTAAGAGACATCCCTATACGTGTGATAAACATCCACGGTAGAGACATCATCAATTGTAGTGTTGGCAGGCAAATTTATAGAAAAATAAACCTCTGCATGATTTTCATCAAACCTGAGATTCCGTATCTTATTCTTTAGATCCGTAACCGTTTCGGAGCCGTTCAAATCGCTCGTCGGAGATTTATCAAGATCAAACAAGACACTCAAGAATTGTTTGTCATTCCCCATTCGTTTAAAGTCCTTGACTCCAGAACTAACAGAACTCATTCCGTTACGGAAATAGACCCTAACCGAGAAATCATCGCACGCTTCGCAGAAGTTACCCTTAATAGAAATCTTAACATCCCTCTTCGTCTGCTTGGATTCCATTTCCCAGCCAGGTGTGGACGCGTACTTGCTCATCAAGTTGAGCCCAGAGCGGAAGCGCCGTGGGAGCGCCCTTGAAAGGGCATTGTAATTTTCCAGAACGTTGGAATAACGCTTGAGCAAGGACTGCTGATTGAAATATTTAATTTCGATGTCGGACATGTTTATATTAACACCATCCGGCAAGAAATCAATCAAGCGGAGCGGAACAAAGAGAAGAAGATCGACACTATCAATCGCCGTTTCCAGGCGATAGCGGCGCATGACTTCCCAATACTGAACCGTCATGGCATGCGAATGATTATGGTTGGCAACAATCTTCGTAGCAATCGATTCCGTCATATCGCTTGTAGCCGTACTGACGCTGAGGCGCTTGGACTGAGAATAGCGATTAGATGCAGATTTAATCGTATGCTGGAAATGTTGTGCGGCCGAAGAAGCTTCCGTCTGCGAATTGTCCTGATGCGCCCTCGAAGAGGATCTCGAAGTAGAAGTCGAGCTGCTGCTGGTCGATCCGCGATTTTTTGACGGTCCAAAGAGGCTGCCAAGGATACTAGAACTCTTCATCGTAGAAGTGCTTTGAGCATGGGTAGACGAGAAAGAATCCATGCTGGAGTACCCGTTCATTTCCTGATCGACCGCATAGTTATAAATAGCGGTCGTATCATCATTCTGAGAACTCTGATAGGCCTCATTTACGGCATCGGAACCAACGGCAGAATCACTGATTTCATATGTCTGCGAATTTTCACGAACAACCAAGCGTTGTTCTTCACCAGGGGCAAGGATAAGGGAATAAAGCAAATCGCCCAAAGCAAATCCATCCGGTACCCATGCCTGGTGCATATTGAGCTGGAAACCAAGCCCAAGCGTCGCCATTTGCGGATAATCGGCTGTTTTCTTGGTACAATTCCGCCTAAAGTCGGCTACATCCAACGGAATGGACACATCAACCCTTTCCTTATCAACAAAAACCTTTTTGGCCTTGTCATAAATCTTGAGTTTCGGTTCAATCAGCCTCTGAAGCAAGCTGTAATTGAACATCCTCGAAGGTGCCGTATCCGTGGACAGGGTAACTTCGTTTTCCCCCTCTCCCATCAACTTCACCTTGGGCAGTGCCTTCGGAGAGTACGAAAGGTTTTCGCCAGTAAAGATTTCTTCATAAATAATGAAGCTGTCGCTTTCATCATTGTATCTCAAATGGCCTTCGAGCGAAGCGCTTGAAAGAATGGAATCGATTACCTTCTGGACAAGGAAAGAGAACTTAAGTCCTTCCTGCTTGAAATTCCTTTTGACATCAACAGTAATTTCCTTGATCTTATCACCCTTTAAGAGGGCGATATTGTCGACAATATTCTTTACGAATTCCTTTATATTAAGGCTATTGACAAAATCCTTCTTGTCCTTCCCGTTGTCATCATTCTTCGGCGTCAAGGCATTTTGCAAAGCATCGGCCGCTTCCTTATATTCCTTGAACATGATTTCATAGCGGTCCATGTCAATTACTTTCCGATCCATAAGAAGGGAAAGTTCCTGACGGCACGCAAGGAGGGTCCTGACTTTATAAACCAACTCCAATTCGTCTGCGGAATCGATAATTTCGGAAGCGGTCTTCACAAATTGCTGCTTGCGTCCCGAAAGCGGATCGGAAATAATAATCTTTACCGATTCCTTGAAGCAATACCTTTCCGGCATCGATACAACGAAGTTTCCACTGGAATCCACGATACCAAAAGGACATACCGTTGTTTCCGCCTTGTCTTCCGCCGGAGAAACCGTTCCATTAATTTCAACTTTCAGGCCTTCGCAGTACAGGTGCGGGTCATTATCATCGCGACGGCGCACCTCGACCTTGCCCCTAATGGTACGAGGCAGAGGCAACGTCATATCCTGCTCAAAGATTTTCTGCCAATCCTCATCCAGGACTTCGTTGATCTCTTCCGAATTATAGGAATCCGAGAAGAGGTAGATCGGTTCCGGATCAGTGAATCCGAGATCCGAGCTCAAATGCCTTATGGGACGCCTAATTTCTACAAGGCGCCGACGCACTTCTTCAAGGGTAAACGCCTTATTTCTCAGAGAAGGTTGCGCAAGCAAGCTCGAAAAGGCATAGACGTCAATTGAATTCAAGGCAACGAGTTTCGCCTCGTCCACGATTTCTTGAAGGGTTTCATTTGAAACCGTATCAAAGTCCGGCTGTGCCGTAGAAAGGCTTTGCAGGAAAGGCCCCGCCTTGTCCACATCGACATGAGACAAGTCTTCAACGCTACGAATACCGGCCTGGACAAGCAAATACGCCAAGTCGGTCGTCATGGTGCTGATCCTCCAGAGGTCAGCCTGCTTTACCCAAGCATTCACCAACTTTACATCAATGCCCAATCTTTTAGCAAGGGTGTTTCGCTTCGCTTGCGTATTGCAATGCGCAATCAAAGAAAGGACATCGAAAATGCCAAGCTTATTCAGCTTGTCATGCATTTTCTTGCTGATGCCCTTAATGGGAATCAGCGACGTAGAAATAAGCTGAGTCGTAGCACTCTTTTTCGGAATCTTTATCTCGTAAGATGTATGGGCACATTTAATTGTTTTCTTATCCCTTGTGACATACATGGTACTATACGATGTCAGAGCCGTTCCATCTTCAAGGCAGACATCCAAAACCGCGGTGCCATCCTTCCAGTCAAAATCATAACCGTCCTTCGGATAAAGATAAACATGGACGGAATATTCTTCGCCCAGAGCGACTGTCGGATATTCCTGTTTATTAATAAAAAATTTGTTGTCACTTTTTCTCACATAAGTGACCCACTCCACCGTCACGGCGCCTTCTTTGACCGCATAATCATAATGCAAAATATCCCCGTCAACCAATTTTTTCGGGGTTTTCAGCACGACTTCTTTAACCAACTTGGTCTCAGCCATTTCTTTCTCCTGTTTTTATGCATCCAATCAAGGCAACGATGCGATTTTAAAACACATGTTATAATTTTGCGTTTTTTAATATATACAAGTGAAGGAAATGTGATTAACTTGTACGGAAAAGATTTATTTACTTTCCCCAAAATTTTAAGTACAATGTATTTTCTTTGTAATACAGCGTACAATATAAATATTATTGTAAAAAATATTTTATACTCAAAAATAAGAACAAAATATCATTATGATATGCAAAATGCCGCCCAAATTAGGCGACATTCGCTAAAAAGCAAGCTTTGCTTATCAAAATCAACAGCTGACGGAGAGTTCGCTGATCGCAAGCGCAGGCACCTTCACGCTCGAGAACGGGTCGAGGTATTCGTTACCGACTCCGGCCACATTCTGGATGATGTCGAAGAAGTTCCCGCTCAGCGTAACTCCGTCGACCGGGTGCTGGATGACTCCGTTTTCGCACCAGAATCCGTGTGCGCCGATACTGAGTTCGCCCGAAACCGCGCTGCATCCGGAACCGCCTTCGAGGCGCACCACCAGCAGGCACTTGGGGAACAGTTTCAAGAGTTCCGCCGTCGAAACGGTGCCAACAGGCACGAGCATGTTCCAGAATGCCGTAGACATCTTGCTCCCGAAACCGCGCGCGCCGTTACCGGTCGTCGCGCAGCCGTCCTTGGCCGCCGTTTCGAGGTTATAGAGCGCTTCGTTGAAGACGCCGTCCTTGACGACATCGACGCGACGGGTCAGCGAACCTTCGGAATCGAAATACATCTTGTGGCTGAAGTTTTCACCCAGCGGATCGCTCAACAGCGAGAAGTTTTCGGACGCGATCTTGGTACCGATTTTCCCCGCCAAACGCGACGTTCCCTTCTGCATGGCTTCCGCGATAAACGGAGACGCATACATCGAGAGGAGCCTTCCGGAAACGCGTTCCGAGAAGATGACAGGAATTTTTCCGCCCTGGATTTTTTTCGCACCGAAGAGCTCCGTCGCATACGTCGCGGTTTTGCCCGCGATTTCATCCATCGAGATTTCGTTCCAGTCGCGGCTGCTCTTGACGAAGTTGCCAAGCTTGTTGATGCCGTCGCGAACGGCTACAGCGCCCGCGCCTACCGACACGGAGTTGCCCTTGTCCGTATAGAAGAGCCCCGTATGGTTTGCGACAATCGAAAAATCGCTGTTCAGGTCAGCGCCCAGGTACGGGATGTTCACGATTTCCATGGAACGCGCGAACGTCTGCTTTTCAAGTTCAATGCAGAAGTCCTTGAGGTCGGCCAGGGACAGTTTTTCAAGCGCGGGATTGTAATTCGGATTGTCGGTCGGAATCTTCGATGGCGACGGAAGCGTGATGTTTACCGCTTCCGTCCACTGCGTATGGCAAACGGCATCCTTGATGGTCTGCGCAATCGCTTCCTTGGTGAGGCGTTCCGTATGGGCATAGCCGGGACGGCCATCCTTGATGACGCGGATACCGAGCCCGACGGAATCGGAAATCTCGGTATTCTGCACCTGGCCCTGAAAAACGGAAAGGCCTTCGGAATGCGACGTGGAGGCGATAATGTCAAACTGTTCCGCCTCGCCCTTCGCGAGGTCACACATACAGGAAACTGCGTCAGAAATATTCATAATGAGTTACTAGTTTGTAGTTACTAGTTAAAAGAAAAAGGTTCCTAAAATTAATCAATAAATCCCACAGAAATCTAGTAACTTATAACTTGGAACTAGTAACTTTTCTTGCGAGCATGCGCCAGTAAGCGGCGGGGCTTCCCGTCACGGATTCAAGCGACTCGGCAAGTTCACGCGTAATTTCAACGGAGCCGTCTATCAGGCCTTCGAGCGTTTCCATCGGGACACCGATACGGCGCGCGAATTCGGCCTTGTCCATCTTGAGCCACTCGATACCTTCCAGAATTGCCTGCCCCGGAGTGGGAGTTCCATGTCTTGCCATTACATCATCCTCTAGAAATTCACTTCTTTCCAGCCTTCCGCACCGAAGCGGAGGTCACGTTCCACGAATTCCCAAATCAAAAGTTTCTTGCCCTTGAGCACGCCCGCCTTGCGGGCAAGCTTCTCGCGAACGAGCGTCGAAGCGCCGCCATCGCTCACGATGGATGCAACGGGGCGCCCCATCTCTTTTGCAAAATGCGCAATCCAACCCGCGTTCACCGGAGCATCCGTCTGGTAGATGCGGCTAAAGCTGTCACCAAGAATCAGGATTTTCGCCTTGCGGAAATCATCTTTAAATGGAGTTTTGGTCGTATCGCGCACTACCGTAGAATCCAAGAGCGAATCTTGAGGCGGTTCGGTTCGTTCAGAAATTTCTTGCTGGTAAATCACATGGCCAGTCACCTTCTGCGCATTAAACACATTGAACTTGTTGAGCCCGCTCATCTCGCCGATATCGCCCATGCGGTCGGCAATAGAATCGGAGGTGACGAATTCCATAGACGGCTCGCCAATATTCACAACTCCAGATTCCGCAAGCTCGCCCACTTTTTTTGCAATTACGTTTGCAGCGATTTCCGCCCCGCGCGGAGTCCAGTGCGTATCGTCGTTCAGGTAGAGCGGTCCGAATTTTGCATCGTCAACCTTCGCCGCCAGCAAGGGCGTGTACAAATCCGCCGTATTGAGGCCGAGTTTCGCAAGCGAATCGAGAATCGCCTTGCCATGGCCCGCGGCAGTCGCACCGGCAATGTTATTGCCCGCGGCCGTCAAGCGTTCCGGATAGATGCTCGGCTTGCCCGGAGTAACCACTACCAAAAGCTCCACGCCCTTCGCCTTCAGCTGGTCACGGAACTTGAGAATCGCCTGGATCGGGTTGTCGAGTTTCGCACTGCGCACATCCAGCGGGGACGGCTGCACCAGGAATTCCACGTCTTGACGGTAGAAGAGCCAGCGTCCTTCGCCGTTCCCGAGCACGACTTTTTCGCCCGGATCGTTAAAGATTTTCCAGACCGCGAGCTGGTAGCGCGGCCGGACCGCAAGAACCAACGCATTCTCGTCTTCTACCTTCTTCTCGAACGCGCGAAGATAGCGGCTCGTCCATACGCCGTAATGCTTGACCGCAAGGAAGGCACGCACGAGCGAGAAATGCCCGAACTCGGCAATGAGCGCCTTGAGCGTGGAATCGACCGTCTTGAAATTCTCGGGTTCATCTTCGAGCGTAGCGAGCAGCGTATCCGCCTGCTTGAGCAATTTGTAGTCCGCTTCCGCCGTATCGAGTTCAGCGTAAGCGTTTACCGTAAGCACCACCGCTTCGAGGTCAGAGAGCGCCCCGACAACCGGTTCCAGCGCATCGACCGTTTCCGCCCCGCCCGCAATGGATTCGCGCGCCGCACGCCAGGCGCTATCCAGCTTGTGCGCACATGCGGCAACGTTCGATTCGCGAGCGAACGGCGTGTAGACCACGTCCTTAAAAATATCGAGGGAGATAAAACGTTTTTCGCCATTCAAGTCCGCGACGGTTTGCACCGTAAACGGCAGCAGGAGCAGCAGAGCAAACAAGACAACAATTGCAACGTATGTTTTTTTCACGATGTAAAATTACAAAAATACATGGGGTTAAAAAAAAGCTGGCGGAGTTATCCACCAGCGTAATACCCGGATCGCGATTCGAACGCGAGTTTGATCCTTAGGAGGGACCCGTTCTATCCAACTGAACTATCCAGGCATGCCTCCGGTAACCAAAATCACCGGAGCGCCACAAATATAGCAAAAAAATTCAACTAGTAGGCGTGGTCGCAGTCCACGTTTTCTTTGCCCTTGATGCCGTTCGCGCATTCCATCAGGCCCTGGAGTTCGCCATTCCTGAACGTACCCCAGCTCTTCTTCTCGCCCTTCTCGATAAGGCATGCCATGTTGGACTTCGTGGGGTCCGTGCCTTCGATGCCGTTCACCGGAATCCATTCGTAGCAGCGTTCCGTCACTTCGAACGTCATGAACTTGCCGTCGAGCTTGCCGTCGCGGTAGTTGCCGAAGGAATAGCCCAGGTCGTTCGGACCGTTGAGCAAGCCCTTCTTGAAGTCGATGGTAATCTTTTCCTTGATCTTGTCGCGAGCTTCCTTCATCTTTTCGAAGTTCTCCTCGGCAAGCTTGCGCTGTTTGCCCTTGAGCTTGGAGATGCGCTTGAGTTCACGCTTGTCGGACTTCTCGATAGCCTTCTTGTCTTGGACGAACGGGTAGTGAACCACCACACGGCCATGGATGGCGTTGTCCCAGTACGGGATTTCGGCCATGAGGAAACCCTTCTGCGAGAACATGTTCACCATGCCGTGCACCGCACCCATCTTGTAGGGGACTTCCAAATGCAAGAAGTAGTAAGGCTTCATTTTCTTTGCGGCCTTCGGGTCCACAAAGAGGTTGTCGACCGCACTGTAGCGGTAGAACCGGGAAATGCCCGTCTTGTTGCCGTGGACGTATTCCGTGGTATAGAGGATCTTGCCGAATTCCTTGCCCTGGCGCATCGGCAGGTTGGGATCGTTGCCGTAACCCACTTCGCGGCCATGGAACTTGCCGTTCGCATCGACGCCCATCTCGTTTTCGAGGTAGCCGTTCAGCAAGAAACCGGACCACTTGTCCTTGTCCTTGCAACGCACGTCACTAAAGTCGACAAAGCGGCCCACGGCATCGGGCAAGAGGCGTTCCGGAAGTCCGGAAATGCTGAAGACGCCCTTGCGGTTCCAGTCCAGCAGGCGCGGGGCGTCCGGACGTTCATGGTACTGGAAGAAGCACTGGATGCTGTCGAGACGGTCCTTACGTTCCTCGACGTAGGTGCCGAACGGAGTCGGCTTCTTGTTATCGGCAAACTTCTGGGCGATAGCATCCTTGACCTTGCCGCCTTCGGTAAATTCCTTGAGCGTGAAACCGGAGCTGTTGAGATGGTCCACACAGAGATCGAGGTTCCTATTGAACTCTTCGCTGTCCTCGGCGCACTTCTTGCCCTTGCACTTGAGGAGTTCGACCGGGGGCAGGTCCCACACCTTGGTCACCTTCGTGCCGCCCTCACCCCATTCGTCGGCTTCTTTCTCTTCGATATTGAAACAGCCGCACAGCCATGCCTCACCGAACGTCTTGACTCCAAGACGATCCAGTTCCGCCTGGTCCACGCGGCCTACATTTTCCATCCAACAGTCAAAATAACGAGCGATTTCCCCCTCGCCCTGAGCATTTGCCAAAACGGCGGCACAGGCCAAAAGGGAAAGACCGAGCTTAAAAGTATTCTTCATAGATCTCATTCCTAAATCCAACATAAAATATAATCAAGTTTTCAAAAAATACCGCACGGTAAGAAAATTAACCACCCGAAAGCTTGACTATATAGCCCTTCTTTTCGAGTTCGGCCTTCAAAACATTGCGTTTATCGCCCTGAATTTCAATACAAAAATCTTTCACGGAGCCACCTACCCCGCATTTTTGCTTCAAAACGCGGGCCAAATCCTTGAGTTCGCCCTCGTCGAGCGGGACTCCCGAGACGACACTCGCCATCTTGCCCCCGCCGAGGCGCTTGAGCTGAATACGGACGACGCCGTCACCTTGCGGGCGCTCGGCCTTGGGCTTTTCTTCCTTGATGCGGCCTACACCGGTCGCGAAAACGATTGTGGAACGGTCTTCGATGGACATTACTTCTTTTTTCCAAAGACAAATGCGACAAAGGCCCCCACCAGCACGTAGAGCCCTACGGCGGCAAGGAGGCCAAGGATATCGGAACCCGATGCCTCCTGGACCTTCACGAAAAGCGCTACAGAGCACGGGGTCGCAATAAGGAACAGGATGCCGGGAAGATTTTTCATCATGCGATAAATATAGCTTTATCGCGGAGTCAGGAAGGGATTACTTTAGTTCAACCATCTCGCTCTTGCCGTCAACGGTCACCTTGTACTTGCCAGGGTAACCGCGGAACTTCACGATGCCGTTTTCATCGGCCTTGAAGGTCCCGTTGGTGGTCCACACCTTGTGCCACAAGTCGTAGATGAGCTTGGCGGCAGGCTTCTCGCGGCCATCCATGGCGATGATACCGCCGTTCTTGACCCAGTGGCGGCCATCCCAGAAGCCCCACAGCAGAATGCCTTCCACCGCCGGGTGGCTGAAGAAGATGCGAAGCACCATCTCGTAGCGCTTGGCCTGTTCGTCTTCGCCAAAGTACATGCCCTTCTGCCAGTCGCCAAAGTCGAGCTCGGTAATCTTGATGGGCAGCCCGAGGGAGCCGAGCCTGTCGAGGCGCTGCTTGATAAAGTTCGGGTTCAGCTGGCGGTCACCGAAGTGGCACTGCACGCCGATGCCGTGCACGGGCACCTTGCGGTCGAGCATTCCCTTCACGATGTCGTAGAGGCGTTCGGTTTCGCCGGCGGCCACAACGTTGTATTCGTTGATAAAGAGGCGCGCATCCGGGTCGGCGCGGTGAGCCCACACATGGGCAGAGTCCAGCAAGCCCCAACCGCACTTATTGAAGATGAACGGCTCGTGGAAGGCTTCGTTCCACACATCGTATTCCTTGATGCGGCCCTTGTATTCCTTGAGGTCGCGGTCGATACGGGCCTTGATCTTGTTCGAAATGTCCTTGCAGCTGCCCTGGTTGCTGAAATGCTTGTCGAAGCCGTAGCCCTGGTGGCCCCACACGAGCGTATGCGCGCGGAAGCCCCACTTGTAGTCGTTCACGTAATCCAGGTACTGCTTGAATTCGTCACGGCGAATCTTGCCCTTCTTGGGTTCGTATTCCGGCCACTTGAACTGGTTCTCGGGGACGCCGTACCAGAAGTACTTGTTGGCCGTCTTCCTATACCAGGTTTCGACACTGTCATTGCTCTGGTAAAGCGCGAGGGCAGTCCCGAACGGGAACGCGTGGCGCATGAGTTCCACCTTCACAGTAGCGCCAGGGGCGGCCTTCACGGTCAATTCCTTTTTGCGGAGGCTATCGATGCGGGCGGCAGAATTGTTGTACCAGGTCATGTCATCGAGACCTTCCACCTTCTCGATTTCCACATCGTCCATCTGCATCCAGCCCTTCGCGAGGCCCACATGGAACGTGACGTTGTTGAGCCCATAGCCCTTCTGGTCGGCAAGGAAGACCATGGAATATTCCTTCCAGTCCTTAGTCAGCATGAAGGAGGCGCTTTCCTTCTGACGCCAGTCGGGAGCACCGCCCTGCACGATGGCATTGATGGGCATGTTGCCCTTCGCCTTAAACCTTAGCGTGTAATAGGCGGAGTCGGCGAGCCACTTGGGCGGCTGCAACTGCAGGCCCCACGAAGGATTCGGAAGTTCAGTCACCGTCACCTTCACGCCTTCGCTGCCGTTGACGCCGAGGCCCATCTTGCCGAGCTGCAGGTCCACCTTCGCCGGGCCGTCCGGATTATTCCACAGGTACCAACCGCCATCGCCGTAAGACATGTCGCCGTTTGTCAACACGTTCTGCGCCATCAGCGGGGCAGCGACAAGGGCCGCGGCCGCACACGCAAACTTCACACTCGAAAAATTCATAAGGACCTCGCTTTTTCGCTTAAAGTCATTTGTTCGCCCAGAATATAAAATATGGGCAGGCATTTCACCCCTATAAAATGCCTTTTTTTGGTTACAAGAATGTACAAAAGTGATCTCAGAAATTACTAAAGTGTATCAAGTGTATCACTTCAATCGGTCAACAGCGGCCAACGTTCAATGCGAGATTGTTCCGATGGAAATGCAAAATATTTACAAATAAAGCGTCTAATTGTTTATTACCTTTAAACTATGCACTACACACCCTACCGCGATTTGCTCCTCAGGCTGTTCCCGAACTACCTCAAGGTGAGAAAGCTCCCGCTGAACGGCGGCATGAGCTGCCCGAACCTCGACGGCACCAAGGGATTCTCGGGTTGCAGCTACTGCAACAACCGCAGTTTTAGCCCGGTGTTCGACCAGGCGAAGGTCTCGATCCAGGAACAGCTCGACACCTTCGTGCCGAAGCTCCGCGAAAAGTACCCGCATGCAGGCATCCTCGCCTACCTGCAGCCGTACACAAACACGCACGCACCGCTTGAGCACCTGCGCGAAATAATCGACCCGATTATCAAGCACGAAGAAATCGCCGGACTCGCGATAGGGACGCGCCCCGACTGCCTCGAGGACGAGAAGATTGAATACCTCGCCGAGATGAACCGCAAGAAGCCGATTATCGTAGAAATCGGACTCCAGACGGCAAACGACCTTACGCTCGCGGCCATAAACCGCAGGCACACGCTCGCCGAATTTGAAGACGCCGTCAAGCGCTGCCAGGCGGCGGGTCTCACCGTCACCACACACGTGATTGTCGGGTTGCCCGGTGAGACACTGGACGATTTTGAAAAAACCGCCCAGGTGGTGCACGACCTGCACCTCGCCGCCGTGAAAATCCACCCGCTGCATATCGTGACCGGTACCGTGATGGCGCAGGACTACATCGCAGGCGACTTCAAGCTCCTGGAATTCGAGGAATACTGCGAAGCCGTCGCCGACATGATCCGGATTATCGGCCCCGAGACCGCCATCGAGCGATTCAGCGGCGAAAGCCCGAGCGAGATGCTCATCGCCCCGAACTGGTGCGGCGAACGCGACAAGATTATTGCGAAGGTTGAAGGACTTTTACAAAGTTACTAGTTCTAAGTTACTAAGCGCCTTCGGGCGCAGTTACTAGATCACTATCACTTTCTAGTAACTAGTAACTTGTAACTAAGAACTATTATTATTATTAAATCTATGAAATCTATCGAAGATTATATCATCTCCGTTCCGGATTTCCCGAAGCCGGGAATCCTCTTCCGCGATGTTACAGGAATCCTCGGAAACGCAGAAGGCCTAAAACAGACGCTCGCCGAGCTTTACAAGGTCTTGGGAAACTATGAATTTGATGCCGTCGCCGGGCTCGAAGCACGCGGCTTTTTGTTCGGGGTCTCTGTCGCGGAACATTTCGGCAAGCCGTTCATCCCCGTCCGCAAGAAGGGCAAGCTCCCCCGCGAAACCGTCTCGGTGGAATACGACCTGGAATACGGAAGCGCAAGCATTGAAATCCACAAGGACGCCCTCAAGGCGGGAGACCGCATCGTCATCGTCGACGACCTGCTCGCCACCGGCGGCACAGCCAAGGCGGCCATCAAGCTTATCGAAAAACTGGGCGGCAAGGTCGAATGCTGCGCCTTCGTTATCGAGCTCTTCGACCTGAAGGGCCGCGAAGTTCTAGACGGCTACCGCATTGAAACACTGACAAAATTTCCCGGTCACTGACGATTTAAAAGGAAGTAGGATATGCTGGAAAAATTCTTCAAACTGCGTGAAAACGGAACGAAGGTCCAAACCGAGATACTCGCGGGCCTTATCACGTTCATGACCATGGCGTACATCCTGGCCGTGAACCCCGACATCCTAGCCGTTTCGGGTATGCCCAGGGGCGGCATCTTCGTCGCGACCGTACTCGCCGCCACTGTCGGTTCCGCCATGATGGGCCTCCTGTCGAACTACCCCTTTGCGCTCGCCCCGGGACTCGGCATCAACGCCTTCTTCAGCTACACCGTCGTCGTCGGTATGGGGTACAGCTGGCAGTTCGCACTCCTCGCCGTATTCGTAGAAGGATTACTCTTCCTGGCGCTTTCGGTCACCTCCGTCCGCAAAAAAATCTTCAACAGCATTCCCACTCCGCTCAAGGCCGCCACTGCCGTGGGTATCGGCCTGTTCATCGCCTTTATCGCCCTGCAGAACGGCAAGATTATTGTATCGAACGAAGCCACCTACCTGGGTATCGTCAACTTCCAAAAGGTGGACATGCATACGGAAGGTGTCTGGGCCCTGCTCACCCTCTCCGGGATTATCATCACCTCGACCTTGCTGATCAAGGGCCTCAAGGGAGCCATGCTTTTTGGCATATTCGGGACCTGGCTCTTGGGAATCCTTGCGGAAATCTTCGGCTTATACGTTCCCAATGCAGATACGGGTTTCTACTCCGTGATTCCGGACTTCAGCCACTACACGGGCGACTTAAGCATCGCGTTCCGTGAATTCGGGATTACCTGCGGGGCTCTGTTCGAAGTCGATTCCTGGACACATACCGTCGACGGCGCCGTAGTCGGGCAGGGATTCTCGCTCATCAAGTCGCTCGACTTCTTTGTCGTGATGTTCGCCTTCTTCTTCGTCGACATGTTTGACACCCTGGGTACCCTTATCGGTGTTTCGATCAAAGGCGGATTCCTCACGAAGGAAGGCAAGCTCCCCCGTGCATCGAAGGCTCTTTCTGCCGACGCCATCGCGACATCGGCTGGGGCCATCTTTGGGACTTCGACAACCACGACATTCATCGAAAGCGCTGCTGGCGTAACCATCGGCGGCCGCACCGGCCTTACAGCAGTTTCGACAGCATTACTGTTCCTCTCATCCATCCTCTTTGCCCCGGTATTCCTCTCCATCCCGAGTTTTGCGACCACGCCGGCGCTGTTCCTGGTTGGATTCCTGATGATGGGCTCCATCACCAAGATTGACTTCGCCAAAATGCGCGACGCCATTCCCGCGTTCGTATGTATGCTGCTCATGCCGCTCACCTACTCGGTATCGAACGGCATTATGCTCGGCATCATTTCGTACACTTTCATCCATGCGCTCATCGGCAAAATCAAGGAAGTCCACTGGCTGATGATAGTACTTTCTTTCGTATTCATACTGAAATACGCATTGATGTAAAATTTTTCTAAATTTGCACACCTACGGTGTGCATTTAGTTCGGCTCGGCTATGTCAAAGCATAAATGCTTTGCCGCAGCACTCGCCTTTAACTAAATTTGCACTCCGAAAAACAAAAGGATTTGAAAATGGCAAAGACCAGCGCAAAGAAATCGGAAAACAAAGCCAAGAAAGGCACCCAGACCAACATGTGGACCGGCCGTTTTGCTAGCGGCATGGCGCAGAGCATGGTGGACCTGAGCTTCAGCCTGCAATTCGACGCTGAACTCAGGGCCTGGTTGAATCCGGCGTGCTCAGCAAGGCCGACTACAAGAAGATTTGCGATGGCTTGGCCAGCATCCTCAAGGACTACAAGGCCGGCAAGAACCTGTGGCAGGAATCCGACGAAGACATCCACATGGCCGTGGAACGCGTGCTTACCGAACGCATCGGTGCGCTTGGCAAGAAGATCCACACAGGCCGCAGCCGTAACGACCAGGTCTGCACGGACTTCAAGCTCTACATGCGTCACCGCGCCGCCGAAATCCGCACCCTCGAAATTTCTTTGATGGAAACGGTGCTCGACCTCGCGAAGAAGTACTTCGGCAAGATGATGCCGGGTTACACGCACCTTCAGCAGGCACAGCCCATCTACTTCAGCCATTACCTGATGAGCATGTTCTTTGCCGTGAGCCGCGACGTGAAGCGCCTCGACAACTTCCTGGAGCTGCACAGCGAACTCCCGCTCGGTAGCGGTGCCATGGCCGGTTCCGCATTCCCGTACCACCGCGCCCTCGTGGCGAAGGAACTCGGATTTAACGGCGTTAGCCCGAACAGCATCGACGCCGTGAGCCACCGCGACATGATGCTCGAATTCGAAGCCGACCTCGCCATCATCGCGAACACGATGAGCCGCTACGCAGAAGATTTCGTGAACTGGAGCACCAGCGAATTCGGCTACCTCACCCTGCACGACGCCTTCTCCAGCGGTTCCTCGATGATGCCGCAGAAGAAGAACCCGGATTCCATG
>CACXKY010000025.1 GCA_902768325.1 Fibrobacter succinogenes | reverse complement strand
AAAAAAACGCCCCACCCGAAGTGGAGCGTTTTCAAATCATTAAGGAGTTTTACTTATCAGCAGCGAATTTCTTGGAAGCAGCCTTGACCTTCGGGTCGTTCTGGGCTTCCTTGATCTTCTGCTTGATACCGTCTTCGATGTGCTTCTTGAGCTTTGCGGCGAGGGCGGGGAAACGTTCTTCCAGGGAATCACTAAAAGTTGCCGGCTTCTTAGCAGCGGGGGCGCCAGCCTTGCGCTTGGCGTTCACGGGGCGCTTTTTCTTGGCCGGAGCCTTCTTTTCTTGGGATTTTTCTGTAGATTTCGGTTCCTGAGGCTTGACTTCTTCAGTGGATTTGACTTCTGTTTCTTCTGCCATAATATACCTCTTGGAAAATGATTAATAGACGCGCCCAAAGATAGTAATTTTTGACAAAAATATCAAGTCGGAGCGGTTCTGTTCTCCAGCCAATGCGCAAGGACGGTGATATCGGCGGGGCGAACACCAGGGATACGGCTTGCCTGGCCCAGCGTAAGCGGCTTGTGAGCGTTCAGACGCTGGCGGCTTTCGATACTGATGGCGGTCACCTGCATAAAATCCATATCGGCAGGAAGCTTAACGGATTCCATCTTCTTCTGCTCTACGATTTCCCGTTCCTGGCGGTCGAAGAATCCGGCATAGAGTTCCTGGGCATACATGTACCACTGGTCTCGGCGGGTCAGCGGGACGTCCGGGAGAGCCGTGCGGAAGAACTGTTCCGGATCGATTCCAGGACGGCGGAAGACGTTCATCCAGCGGGTGCGTTCGGTAGCAAGCGCCTGGCCACCCGGAGCGAGAATCTCGTTCGCCTGTTCGGGCGTGGCAGATTCCTCGACCATGCGGGTCCGGGCGGCGTCCATCAAACCGCAGCGACGCTTCCAGTCTTCGTAGTCGCTGTCCGAAATCATCCCGATGTCGTGGGCACGTTCCTTGAGGCGCATCTCGGCATTGTCGCTGCGCAAGAACAGCCTGTATTCGGCGCGGCTCGTGAACATCCTGTAAGGCTCGTCGAGCAGGATGTTCGACAGGTCGTCCGCCATTACCCCCAGGTAACTGTCGGAACGACCTAAAATAAAGGGGCCCTCCCCCTTTATTTTCAGAGCCGCGTTGATGCCCGCCAAGAGTCCTTGGCCTGCAGCCTCTTCGTAACCGCTCGTACCGCAGACCTGGCCCGCGAAGTAGAGTCCCGGAACCTTCTTGCTTTCGAACGTCGGGTAGAGCTGCGTGGCGTCGACGGAATCGTACTCCACCGCGTAGCCGATCTGCAAGACCTTCGCGCGGGTAAGCCCCGGAATCGTGTGGATGGCCGCAAGCTGGATGTCGGCCGGAAGGCTCGAACTGAAACCATTGATATAGACGCGACCGATGTCCGCCTGTTCCGGTTCAAGGAAAAGCTGATGACCATCCCGGTCACCGAACCGGTTGATCTTGTCTTCGATACTCGGGCAGTAGCGCGGTCCCTTTCCGTGGATGCGCCCGCTGAACATCGGGCTATCCTTGAAACCGCTCCTCAATATCTCGTGCGTCTTGAGGTTCGTGCGCGTAATCCAGCAAACGCAATCGTTGCGTATAAACTTGTTCGTTTGGTCGCCCCAGAAATAGTCCGCATCGCGGCCAGGGACAGTTTCCGCCAAATGGCGGTCACTCATCGGCCACGGAGCATCGTCGCCGTGCTGCACGTCGCATTCGTTAAAATCGATTGTGTCCGGGTCAAGCCTGCTGGGCGTTCCCGTCTTGAGACGACGCAACGCAATCCCTTCACGAGCAAGGCATTCCGAAAGTTTGTCCGCACTCGGTTCCCCCACGCGCCCGCCGATGCTCGTTTCAAGCCCGGTAAACATCTTGGAGGCAAGGAAGGTCCCGCTCGTAATCACGAGGGAACGCGTCACATACCGATCGCCGTTCAATAGCGTGAGTTCCAGGCGGCCGTCGGGCATGCGTTCGAACGAAGCGAGTTCCCCCTGGATTACAGAGAGTCCGGGAAGGTTCGTAATGACCTCGCGGGCCACCTCGCTGTAATACTTCATGTCGCACTGGGCGCGCGGGCCCCATACGGCAGGTCCCTTGCTCATGTTGAGCATGCGGAACTGGATTCCCGCCTTATCGGTCAAAAGCCCCATCAGGCCACCGATGGCATCGATGTCGCGGACGATCTGCCCCTTGGCAACACCCCCTACGGCGGGGTTACAGCTCATGCGTCCGATGGCGTTGATATCCATCGTGAGCATCGCGGTCTTTACGCCTAATTTCCAGGCAGCATGGGTTGCCTCGATACCGGCATGGCCGCCACCGATGACGACGACATCGTATTGTGAAATTATAGATGACAATCTGCGAATTACTTCGTTGCCGGAGCCGGAGCAGCAGCAGGCTTCAACGTGTCAACGGTTGCCGGAGCCGGGGGCTCAACCTTCCATTCCACATTCTTTCCATCGAGGAGTTCGGCGATTTCCCTCTTCAGGTCTTCCTTTTCCTTCTCGAAAGCGGCATACTGCTTGTAGGTGCCATCCGGGTTCACGAGGTAGATCTTCGGAACGTATCCATCGCTGTAGAGTTCACCGAACTGGCGGGATTCATCCCAGACGACCTTCTCGTTATCATCGTAACCGGCGTTATCCGTGAACTTGCGGATGCCCGGCTTGTTGTTGCCACCGCTGAAGACCGTCACGGCAGTGAGGCCCTTCGGCACAAATTCCTTGGCCATTTCCACAACCTGCGGAGCAGCGTGGGCGCAGTGGCCGCAAGTGGCAGAGAAATAAGAAATCAGGAGCGGCTTGCCGGCATAGGCTTCGAGGTTTTCATCCTTCGTCGAAATGCCAGTCACCTTCACCTTGAAGTTCATCTTCACAGGCATACCGTTCGGAAGCGTATCGCCACGCAGACCGGCAACGGCTTCCTTGAGCTTGGCTTCTTCTTCCTGGGCCTTCTTCATGGCTTCTTCACGAAGGACCTTCATCTTTTCGTTGTAACGTACGCCGACAGCCTTGAGGGTATCTTCGGGCAGGGGCATCACGAAGTTGGAATCGCGTACCTTGGCTGCAGCGTCCTTGATACCGAGCACAAAGTATTCAGCGTCAAATTCAGTCTGGAACTGGGCACCGATATTGATGAGCTGGTTACTGATCTGCATACCCAGGAGGTAAGAGAACTTCTGGTTTTCAGTCGGATTTTCACCCAAGACAACCGGCTGGCCGGTCACAGGGGGTTCGGGTTCAATCGGGAAAGACTTCAAGACGGAGTCCACATAGGCACGGTACTTTTCCTGACTTCCTTCGAAAGAAGCCACGGCAGCGCTATCCGGCTGGGCCTTGCTCAAGCGGTTACGGGCCTTGATATTGTAACGGCCGGCAAGTGCGCTCAGAGAATCGACAGGAAGCTGGATCTTGAAGGTCGTATCCTTGTTGGCCTTGACATTGTCAAAGATGGCCTGGATAAGGCAATCCTGGTCAATGTGTTCCCCAGACTGAACAGGAACGACTGTAAAGTTCTGGGTTCCAAACTGGGTACCGATCATATAGGCAAACTTCTGATCATCCGTAGAATTGGCACTAATCGCCGCAGGCTTGGAATCTTGCGAATTACAGGCAATCAAGGCGAGCGCGCAGGCTCCTAGCACGATAAACTGAGATTTCATCTTGTACTTCCTTTATTAAAAACTTACGGGTATAAAATAGCAAAAAGAACTTACTTGGAGAAAACCCTGAAACATTCCAGAGTCCTTTCAGCGACCTGTTCGGAGTCTACCGTCGAAAGTTCGATGACCGCCTGGACAGGCGTTACGTTCAAAAGGCGCATCGGGTAAGGCGAAGCCGGGCACATCGCGAGCAGTTCGCGCGGGTCCGGCGGCGGGTATTCCGCAAATGTCACCGCCAACAGGCCCTTGCGCTGTTGCAGCCCCTGTACGCGCATCCGGCCGGCCAAAAGGCTAATTTCCGAGACCTTCATCAACATCTTCGCCGGCGTGGGGACAGGCCCAAAGCGGTCCTCGAGTTCCTGCAAGATACTTTCCACTTCGGCCGTCGAAGCGATACGGGCAATCCTCTGGTAAAGCGAGATGCGGGTCAGGCCGTCCTGGATGTAGTCTTCCGGCAGGTAGGCGTCGACGCCGAGTTCTATCCTCGGCTGGATAGGCTTGTCCGTCGGAGCGCCGCGAAGCTGTTCCACAGCCTCGCGAACCATCCGGATGTACGTCTCGAAGCCGACTTCGGCAATAAAGCCGTGCTGTTCTTCGCCGAGCAGGTTCCCTGCCCCGCGAATGTCCAAATCGCGCATGGCCAGCTGGTAGCCGCTCCCGAGGTCGGTGTACTGCTCCAGCGCTTTTAGGCGGCGCATGGATTCCGCCGAGATTTCCCCATGGGCAGGCACGACGAGGTAGGCCTTCGCCAAAACGTCACTGCGGCCGACGCGACCGCGCATCTGGTACAGCTGGCTGATGCCAAAATGGTGCGCGTTCATGATGATAATCGTATTCGCGTTCGGCACGTCGAGGCCCGATTCGATAATGCTCGTACTCACCAGCACGTCGAAATCCTTAGCGAGGAAGGCATTCATCACGCGTTCCAGTTCGCGGTCTTCCATCTGGCCGTGGGCCACGGCGACGCGGGCGTTGGGCACCCAGCTTTCCACGTCTTCGGCGAGCATATTGATGCTCTGGACGCGGTCGTTCACGATAAAGACCTGGCCCCCACGGGAAAGTTCGTCTTCTACCGCGGCCGCGAGCACGACATCGTCGCGCTTGAGAAGCTTTGTCTCTACGGGCAGGCGGTTCATCGGGGGCGTATTGATGAGCGAGATGTCGCGGACGCCCGTCATGCTCAGCTGTAGCGAGCGCGGGATGGGCGTGGCGCTCATGCTGATGGTATCTACCGCCAGGCGGAACTCGCGCAGTTTTTCTTTCTGCTTCACACCGAATTTCTGCTCTTCGTCGATAATGAGCAGGCCCAAATCCTTGAACTGGTTCTTTTCGCTCAGCAGGGCGTGAGTCCCGATGACGATGTCCACCTTCCCTTCGCTCACCTGCTTGAAGACTTCCTTCTTTTCCTTGGGAGTCTTGTAACGGTTCACGAGCGCGATATTCACGGGGAACGAAGCAAAACGTTCCTTGAAGTTTTCGTAATGCTGGGCGGCCAGAATCGTTGTCGGCACCAAGATGGCCACCTGCTTTTTGGCACTCACGCACTTGAAGGCCGCACGCATGGCAACTTCCGTCTTGCCAAAGCCCACGTCACCGCATACCAGGCGGTCCATCGGGCGGCGGGCTTCCATATCGCGCATGATATCGGCGGTTGCCTTCACCTGGTCCGGAGTCGGTTCGTACTCGAAGGCCTCATCGAATTCCTGCTGCATCTTGTAGTTCGGCGGGAAACCGAACCCTTCCACCAACTCGCGCTTGGCGTACAGCTCCACGAGTTCCCTCGCGATCTGCACCACCTTTTTCTTGATGCGCTTCTTGAGGTTTTCCCAGTTCTTGCCACCGAGCTTGTCGAGCACGGGAATCTTGTCTTCGGAAGGATTCAGGCGGTCAATTTTCTGCAGGTCCGAAACGGGGAACTTGAGACGGTCCCCGCCCGCATATTCCAGCAAGGCGCAGTCCACCATACCGCCGTTGACGTTCACACGTACCAGCCCGAGGTAACGGCCTACACCGTGATCTTCGTGGGCGACGTAATCACCGCGGGAAAGCGATTCTACCATCAGCGCGCTCGCCACCGAGCCCGCAATTTGGCGCTTGCGATGCTTATTCGCATGCCTGTTGAAAATGCGCGTCTCCGTCAAGAAGGCGATATTGTCGTCTTCCAGCCAGAAGCCTTCCGTCAGGTTCCCGACAAAATAATCCTCGACCGGCAAGTATTCAAAAACGTGGCGCAAACGCGAAAGCGCGCCAGGAGTCGGGGCCACTACGTAAACGCGCCCGCCCAACGCGGCAAAATCTTCAATCTGCTTCGCGACGGCATCCGTCCCCGTACTCGAGAAATCCTGCGGCCTGAGGGTCACGTTCATCCAACCGTTCGCATCGGCTGTCGCCCCCGTCATATCCAGGCTCGCGCGCCCCGGGAACAGCCTCGAAAGTTCCCCCATGTTCCACCAGATCTTGGACGGGGCCGCATCACCGGAGGTCGCGCCGCCCAAATTGTCGTAGGCATCGCCATAGGCCAAAAACAGCTTCGACGCCTTTTCCGAAAGCTCCGATAGATTCTCGAAAACAAGCGAACAATCCGGCAGGTAGTCGAGCAGCGAGCAAGAAAGATTCTGGTAATCGGAACGCTTCCACCAGAGCCCCGCCAAATCACCGCCCATCTTGGCCGTCTGTTCCACCGGAAGGCAGAATTCGCCCATGGGGTAAATATTCACGCGGTCCATCTTCTCGATCGAACGCTGCGTAAAGATGTCGAACGTGCGGATGGATTCCACCTCGTCGCCATAGAACTCGATACGGATCGGATGGGTATAGAGGAAGCAGTTGATGTCAACGATACAGCCACGGATGGAGAATTCCCCGACACCGCTCACCATGGGCTGTTCGTTAAAGCCGTGATCCAGGAGCCACGGTCGAAGCGAAGCGGGGTCAAATACATCCCCCACCTTGACCATCCGGAACTGTTTCTGCACGGTTCCCGGTTCCGGGAGCTTCATCAAAAGGGCATCCAGGGGGCAGACCGCAATGCGGACGTTCCCGCGGTCGGCCGCCCGTTCAAAAAACTTAAGGCGTTCTTCCAGGACCCCTTCGAACGGGACCTTCTGCTCGTACGGTTTTAAGCCGATGGAAGGGTAAAAAAGGACGTTTTCTTCGCCGACCAGCCCCTGGAGGTTTTCAATCCAGGCCTCGGCGCTCTTGTAATCCTTCGCCACGACAAGAATATTTTCGGGAGTATCGAAAAAGCGACCCGCCACCATCATCGAGGCCATCGGTATTGACGCGCCACAGACATGGAGGGGTTCCTTCCCCACGTTCGCAAACGCCGACAACGAGCCGGAGAGCGAATCCCGGAGAAATTCTTGCAAAGTTTCCATATGGAGTAAAGATAGAATATAGCGCGAATTTAGCGCGGCGCACAAGATGGCAGGGGCAAAATAAAAAACCGGCTCCGAGTTATCGGAACCGGTCTTTCACTGAGCTACGAAGGGCTCGAACCTTCGACCCACGCCTTAAAAGGGCGTTGCTCTACCAACTGAGCTAGTAGCCCGAGCGACCCAAATATACCAAACTTGGCTCCTTTTGTAAAGGCATATTACACTTTTTTGTCTTTTCTTTTGTAAATTATGGGCTATGAATTTTACAGGGAAATTGTCAGCCCTCATTGCCGTAGCTTTGCTCGCTCCAGCAAACGCTTTGGCGTTCTTCGATCATGGCGACGCCGGCCAGGAAGTTTTTTCCTTTATGCGTACATTCGACAGCCCGCGTAACGCCGCCCTCGAAAAATCCGCAGCGGCAAATCCGAGTACCGACCCTTCCATTACGCAGTTGAACCCAGCAGCACTCAAGCTCCCCGAAGGAACCGACCGTATTGCCTCCATGCACTGGCAGACCGGCGAATTCGCCGACAACCAGGGGACTATTTCGTACACGACGCACTTCAATACCCTCTTGTACCAGATTAGCTACAACTGGCTCGACTACGGGACCATCGAAGGCTATGACGAATTCGGAGAATCCACCGGCGTAGACTACGAGCCGTTCAGCCAGCTCGTTACGGCGACCGTCGCCTTCCCATTAAAGCATTTCCAGTTCGGTACGACCATCAAGTTCGCAAGCGACCGTCTCGCCGAAGAAGAAGGCGACCGCACCGCTTTTGGACTCGCGTTCGACTGGGGTATCGCCTGGCAGTCCGCCAGCAAGATTTTCGGCCTCGCCTTGACCGCCCGTGACATGGGCTGCATCTTACGCGACTACGTGGACGACGACGAAAACGACCATTACCCCATGTCGCAGGTCATCTCCGTCGCCGGCTATTTCCGCCCGCAGAGCGTCCGCCGCCTGACGTTGTACGTCGACAACGACTTTCCTCGGTTCGCCGAGGCGACCCTCAATCTCGGTGCCGAATACGCCCTGGGCAGCTATTTTTCCATCCGCGCCGGTTTTACACGCGCCTGGCTGGACCTCGTCCGCGACTTCAAGGAACTGGCCTCGTCGGACAGCCGTCCTAGCGAATCGAACGAAGCTCGCATGTTGAGCGGCGGCCTCGGCTATTCCAGCAGCCTGTTCTCGCTGGACTACTCGTTTTCTTACCTGGCCCAAGGCCTCGGATTCGAACACCGTATTGGCCTCCGCGTAGGCTTCTAATGAAACAATTCGACGTCATCGTCTGGAGCGACCGCGACAAAGGCGATGCTCCTTCGCCCCCATTTACGGACCCGGCCCTCGGGTGGTTCTTCGGGAACGACATCAACGAAAGCCTTGAAAAGAGCGAAGCCGAATGGATTGTGTTCGCGCACGAATCCGTACAGATTGACAGGCCGTTCCTGAACGAGCTGGCCCAGTCCATCGAATGCTTCCCGATGGTCGACGCTTTTGCACCGCGGGTCGCTACGGGCAAAGGCAATTCTTTTTGGGCGGGTTACCTGCTGAACGGCCGCAAAGGCCTTTCGATGATTCCGGACGATGCGAAACTACGCTACGTGGCCGCACCCTGCCCCTATGTCGCCGCCTTTTCGAGACGGATCGTTCGGCTCACGGGCGGTTTTGACCGCGACCTGTCCATCCGCATGGCGCTCCTAGATTTTTCGTTCCGCATGCTCCACGCCGGCGGGAAGATGTTCAGCATTCCCTACCTGTGCACCGCCACAAACCACCCGGACGAAACCTTCTTGCCCACAGCAAAGCAGAACTCCGCCGAGCTTGCAATTACTTTGTTCAAAACGTTCGGTTTCTTCGCGACCTTCCCGTTCATGGCAACGCATCTCGGCTCCATCGCCCCCCTATGGAAAAATCGCCGTAAGATTTGCGAAAAGCGCAATTCAGCCATTTTACTTAGCAAACTAAAACCCGAATACACCAAGGAAATATCCCAATAGGCGTTTTTGCTATATTCAAGATATGGCCAAGGTCTGTATTGTACTAGCGACTTACAACGGTGAAAAGTATCTCCCGCAGATGCTCGATTCGCTGTGCGCGCAAACAAGACCTGCCGACCTCATTATCGCCGTTGACGACGGTTCAAACGATTCGACCGTTCAGACCTTGCAGTCCTACGCGGCAAAGCTTCCGCTCCAGATCAAGGCGCTCCCGCAAAATACGGGGCACCGGAAGGCTTTCGCCTGCGCTTTGGAGATGGCCGCACCGCAGCTTGGCGATGACGACCTCGTCGCACTTGCCGACCAAGACGACATATGGCTTCCGCAGAAACTTGAAATTCTCGAAAAGGCCTTGAGCAGGAATAATCCGAGCAATGGCGGGACTATGCCGAGCATGGCTTACGGCGATGCGCAGATTATCGATTCGAACGGTGCCATAATTGCGGAATCGTGGATGAAGACGGAACGCCTGCTCCCCCAGCTGCCCATCAAGAGCCAGCTGACTGGATTCACAAACGTCACCGGCTGCCTCATGATGTTCAAGGCAAGCCTATTCCCGAGTATACTCCCGATTCCCGAAGGAGTTCCCGTACACGACCAGTGGATTACCCTGTGCGCCTCCGTACAGGGCGGCTACACCTTTATCGACGAAGCGGTCATCCAGCACCGCATCCACGGCGGCAACGCCATCGGAAAAGCGGAAGGGCACGCCTGGACCGAAAAGCTCAAAACCAACCTGCAGTGGGCCAAGGCCGTTAGCCATTCCAAGCTGTATGCGCACCTGGCTGCCGGAGAAAAAAAGTTCCTCGACCGCTTTATCGCCTACCTCGAAGCGCGCTTCAGCAAAAAGTTTTCTCTCGGCTACCTCCCGTGGCTCCTCAAGAATTCCAAGTCCATCAACCCGCATGTACACGGAGCTTTAGGCCACCTCGCCCGAAGCTTCTTCGGTACCGTGGGAATCCCTGTCGCCACCCGTTTTTTGGGGAAAAGATGATGAAACGAATCTTCTCGACATTCCTCCTGTGTTCCCTGGCCGCCTTCGCCCGTAACGCTGGCGACCCTACGGAAACGCACTTCTCTTTCGCGGATACCGCCAAGGACTACCAGCTGAACATTCGTGCGCAGCTCGTCGACTCCGTCGCCATGACGAACCTCACGAACGCGCCGACGCACTACGACAACTCGATGTCCGTCCGTCTTTTCCTCGACGGGCAGTTCACCTCGGCGCTCTGGTTCGACGCCCGCGTCAAGATCAGCACCGACTATACAAACCGCGACATCGCCTTCAACTACTATACGCCTATCGAAGGCATCCCGTTCAACAAGCAGAGCGAAAACAAGCGCACCTGGGACCTCTTTGCTGCGAACGTGAACTACCAGCTGAAACCCGTAAGGCTCATGGCCGGTTTTGACTACCTGGAATGGGGCCCCGCGAGACACAACCACGTTATCTTGCGCGGCGAACGCAATATCTACCGCCCGTGGCAAGACAGCAGCAGCCGTATCTTTGACCCAGCGCCCACGCCGTATTTCGGCTACCAGTTCGCCATTGGCCCCGTAACGTACACGCAATACGCCGCAAAGTTGTTCGAAAAGAAAAACGCGGGCAAGTACATGCATGCGCACAGGCTTGACTTCGCCTTGCCCAAGAACATCACGCTCGGCCTTTCGGAAACTTCTATCTACGGGACTACTACCGAGCCCGCCGGCACAAACCTCAACGAAGACGGCGACAGCACCGGGCGCGAATTCGAATGGGCCTACGTCATCCCGTTCATCCCCTACGTATTCCAGGAGCACCTGCAAGGCGACCAGGACAACATCTCGCTCGCCTTCGACGTGAGCGTCAAGACAATCCCGCACTGGGAATTCTACGGCGAACTCCTGTGGGACGACATGAAATCGCCTACATCCATGTTCGATGACAGCTGGTGGGGCAACAAGTGGGCCACCTCCGTAGGTATCGCCCGCGATAGCCTCCGTTTTGCAAACGCCCTTTGGGAAGGCTTCGTCGAATACACGCGCGTGGAACCCTGGGTATACACGCACCACAAGGGCGGCGGCTATTCGTACCGCAGCTATGCACAGAGCCTCGGAACAGACCTGGGCCCGAACAGCCAGGAAATCCATGCCGAGCTCAGCTCGACCTTCGCTTTCGTCAAGGCAACGCTCTGGGCAGGCGCTATCGCCAAGGATACCGCGTTCGGCGGAAACATCACCGATATGCACGGTCCCGAAGATTCGACAGGCAAGAAGTTCCTGAACGACAAGACGACGTTAAAATACCGCGAACTGGGCGGGTCCATCGGCATAAGCCCGTGGAGCTGGATGAGCTTCCGCACCGGATACACGAGATTCTTCGGCGATTACGAAGGCTTCCGCGCTACGGCGACAGGCAGCCTGCAATGGTAATAGATTAAAACAGGGCTTTCAATTCGTCCTCGCTCGTTGCGGCGAGGGCTTTCTTTTTCCAGTCGGGATCAAGCAAGTTCTTCGCGACGCCGGCAATAGCGATCGTGTGCGCGGTTGCCGACTCCGCAGGAGAAAGCAAGACGCAAAGGAACTGGCCCAGCTCATCGCCCCGAGTCTTGATGCCCGAGAAACCGTGCGGGCAAACGGAAAAGGACATGAGCGGTTGCGGAAGGCCCAGGATTCTTGCATGAGGAAGGAGCAGACCCTGCCCCATATAGATTCCCTGACCTATACGTTCCTTGAGGCTATCCCACACCGCGAGGGCGTCAAATGAATAACCTGCATGGACTAGCGCATCGTAAGCAAGCCCGAGGGCACGGGCAAATGTTTCCGGCTGAGAGCAGTAGCGGACATGGCACGGGACGAGACTCATGTGTACCGTATCGCCTACGAGAGCGCCTTTTCCATGAATTCGATGGCTTCGGGTTCGGTCGCCTTCACAATCTTCTTGAATTCGCCGAGCAACGCGAGAAGCTGCTTTTTACCGGGCTCGATGTATTTTTCGAACTTCTGGATACCCTTGACCCTGCTGAGGAAGCAGTACGCACCGAGAGCCTGCATCAAGCGTTGCAAGCTGGCTTGGATAAAGCTGTCCCACGCGTCTTCCTTGGTATAGGCCTGAACGCGCTTGTTCTGCATGCGCCAATATTCAAAGAAGTCCTTGATCATTTCAACCGGCAAGGAGACATACGGATCCCACAGGAGGCTCGCGATATCGTAGAAAGCGGACCCACGGCGGGCACCCTGGAAATCGACAAAGGCGATTTCGGAATTCGGGCGGACCATGATGTTCTGGCTCTGGAAGTCGCGGTGCATCAGCACCTTGGGTTGAGCATCTACAGCCACGGCCAGGAGCGAGAAGCAATTGCGCACGCTCTGCGGAATTTCCTTGATACCCTTGAGGCCTTTCAGGTAATTTTCGGTAAAGTAATCCGTTTCCCACTTGAGGGCAGCAAAATCGAAGCGCCTAATCCATAGTTCCGTATGGGAACTGAATATGGACTGGCTAGCCTCCTGCCACTTGACAAGGGCGTCGATGACCGTCGGGTAGATGATGCGTTCGTTGCCGGAACGCACACCTTCACTTACGGGAGAAACTTCATCCAGAAGGTTGCGCTTACCCAAATCTTCTTGCAACACCTGGCACGCCGTCTCGTCGACAGCGTAGACCTGCGGCACCGGCAAGCCGTAGTTCCTGAAAGTCTTGGAATAATCCACAAAGTGGCGGAAATCGTCGTTGACTTCGGCACAGACCTGCAGAACGCAGGAACGCTTTTCTTCGAAAATACGGAAATACTGGCGTCCCGAGCCCGCACCCGCAATCGGGGAAACGGTAAAATTCTCGGTAAAACCGCGGGAAAGCAGATTGCCTTTGATAACAGGAGAGATTTGCAAGGATTCGATACTCATGATTTTTAATATAGCAAATAAAAAATTCTGGTCATTGGTTATTGGTCATTAGTCATTAGTCATTGGTCAATAGATATTACTCAATAGCCGCTGGCGTTTATTAGGCGCCAAAGGCGCGATTATTTTAACCAATGACCAAGAGCTAGCGACTAATGACTACTACGAAAACTTGATTCTCGGGTCCACGAGCGTATAGAGGATATCGCTGAAAAGGCGGCCCACCATGGCCATGAGGCTGCTCAGGAAGATGATTCCCATGACCACGTTGTAGTCGCGGTTCACCATGGAGTTGTAATAGAGCAGGCCCATGCCGTCAATATCGAAGACCTTCTCGATGAGGAGCGCCCCCGCAAACATGAGCGTGCAGATCTCGGAGAGTCGGGTGGCAATCGGGATAAGCGCGTTACGGAGCGCATGGCGCACGAGCGCCTGGTTGAAACTCATGCCCTTGGCCAGAGCGGTGCGCATGTAGTCCTTCCCCAGTTCCTCGAGCGCGGAATTCTTCATGAGGAAGGTCAGGAAAGCGAACTCGCTGATCATGTAGCAGAAAATCGGGAGAATCAGGTGATGCCCGAGGTCCACAATTTTCCCGAAGAACGAGAAGTCCTCGAAATCATCGCTCGTGAGGCCGCCCAGCGGGAAGATATCGAGGTACGAACCGCCCGCAAGGAAGATGATGAGCAAGATGCCGAGCGCATAGCCGGGCATCACGTAGCCCGAGAAAATGACGCCCGAACTGAGGGAGTCAAGCTTGCTCCCGTGATGTACGGCCTTCCACAGACCGAGCGGGATACAGACAAGATAACTGAGGAAAAACGAAGTGATACCGAAGAAGAGCGATATCGGAAAGCGGCTCACGATGACGTCCCAGACCGGGAGGCCATAGGTGTAGCTGGAACCGAGGTCCAGGTGCAAGACGTTCCAGAGCCAGGTCAGATAGCGCTTCCAGGCGGGCTGGTCAAAACCGAAGTACGCCTGGATTTGGGCTATCTGGTCGGGCGAGAGCGCCTTGGAAGCATCTACCCCGCCCTTCATGGCGGCAGCCTGCTGTGCCCGCGAAATCATTTCCTCCACAGGGCCGCCCGGCAACAGCTGGATAAGCACGAAGCATACCAGAGAAATCCCGATGAGAGTCGGGATCATCAAAAGCAGGCGGCGGAGGATATAAGAACGCATAATAGGTATGAGGAGTGAGGGCGCTCGTTTCACTCGCTTTGAGCTCGTTCGCTCCGCTCACTTTGAGTATTTCTCATAGCTCAAAGCACCGCAGGTGCGCGCCCATAGCCCAAAGCGCGTAGCGCGAGCTCTAACGCATCTTTCCGGAGCGGAGCACGTCCATCATGTTGAAGGGTTTGGCGGTACCGGCGGCAATCTGCTCGGCGAGGAAGTTCACGGCGTCCACGGTGCCTTCGGCGTAAATCTTGCGGCCGCACACGTTGTGCTGGAACTCGAAATGTACCGTGCCGTCTTCGCTATCGAGGCTATAGGTGTGGAAGGCGTGACCGGCGAGGTATTCCTCGGGCACGTGCATACGTTCCATCTGTTCCTTTTCGTCGCGGACCTTTTCGATATCGTCAACGGTGAAGTCAAAGCCCATCTTCTGGAAGTCACCCACCACGGCGCGGGCAGTACCACTCGTGTCCGCCTTGGTTTTCTGGTGGCTTTCGACCACGGAAAGCTTGTAGCCGCGGAAAGCGGTCGGGAATTCCTTCGCCAAAAATTCAATCATCATCTGGAAAGCGACAATCTGCTTTGCCATATTCGGAGCGATGACGCTCGGGTGGTTCGCGTCAGCCACGAGTTTTGCAAGCGCTTCGCGGTCACCGCCAGTCGTACCCATCACGAACGGAATCTTGTGCTTTACGTAGAAGGCGGCGTTATCGTTCACGGCCGTCGGGTGCGTATAGTCAATGCAAATCATGTTTGGGTACTTCGCAAGCACTTCGCCGATGCGTTCTTCGCGATTGCTCGGCTTCAAGAGCTGGATGGTCTTCCCCGCCACTTCGGCTTCGTTTTCAACGATAATTTCACCCGTCAGGGAATACGGGACGAGTTCCAAACCGCGGGCGACGCAGGTTTCGGCCACAATGCGGCCCATGTTGCCCGGAATACCATTTACCATCACTTGTACAGACATAATAACTCCTAGTTTTTGGGAGATAAGATAGAAAAATGTGGAATGTGAGATGTGGAATGCGGAATGCGATTAACGGGTTTCTCCCCAGCGGTTTGATTCGTATTCGTCGAGGGTAAGCAAGGCCTGGCGCGCCTTCTGGAATTTTTTGAGAGCGACTTGGCTTTCGGTGAGGGACGAAAGCGCAATCTTGACGCGCCTTTCAAATGCCCCCACGGTTTCACCGGGTTCACGGCGATAACCGAACCGCGCAAGAATCCGTTCAGCCGCATTCAGCTTTTTCCCCCATTCTTTTACCTTTGCAGAAACATACGCACGGGACTTCGCCCGCCCATTATAGACAACATAAAATCTACGCAATACAAAACCTAGAACCAAAATCAAAAGCAGCACATAGAGAATGAGACTTTCGACAATCGAACGGGAACTTTCCTGGAACCGGTCAACAACGACACGCCAACCGCCTTCCTTGAGCAGGTGCATAACGCGCGCAAGACGCCCTCGCACGCCTTCCCACTTGAGATTCCACCAACCCGGAACATCTCCGATGACAATGCCCAACGGAGGCGTCGGATCGAAAACCAACCAACGGCCATCTACAAAGACTTCAGCCCACGCATGAGAATTCTTGCGACGGAAAACTGCATACGGACGGCCGTTCCTAACTTCGGGGCGCACGAAGCCGGTCGCATACCGCGCGGGGATCCTGAGACGGCGCAGCACTAGTACCGAGAGAGTCGCATAGTATTCGCAATAGCCCTGCTTTGTTTGCCAGAAAACAGCCAGAGGGTCACCCCCTGAATTGCTTCCGAAACGCCGACGAAGCCCGGGAATCGATAGCGAGTAGGTAAAATTCTCACGGAAGTAATCGCGAATCTTTTCAAGCGTCCCTATACCGCGCAAAGTATCACCCAAGGAATCGTAGAGCCCCATCGCCTCGATGACCGTATCAATTAGCGGGATATTGCGCGTCCCTAGCAAAAGATCATTCTCATTCGGGGCCTTCATCGAATCCGGGAATCCACAATCATCCGATCCGCATCTAAAATAATACCAGTCCGAGCGCTTTCCGTTGCCGTCCAGCCCCTGCACCATGCCGCCTGCATAATAGCTCAGCGAATCGACATCTTTTGCCGCAAAACCGAGAGCCCCATAAGGCGCAAAAACAAATCCAAAGTTATCGAGTGTAGACTGCACCCAGACTTGTTCAACCTCACGCCGTTCACTAGCCCTTGTCAGCGAATCCGCCACTTCAAATACGGCGTAATCCACTTGATAATACGCCGGCAGCAGATTCTTCACGGGCGATGCAGGCAGTTTCCAAAGTCCGCCAACGTACTTTTCGTAACTCGCCGCCTTCAGGTAGGACGGCGGGAACGCAGTCCATACACGTAGCACCACCTGGTCGTTGTAGCGCGAAGTAAAATTGCTCCCGAACGAACCTAGAGCCACCACCGGGTCAAACCCCATCATGCGTTCGCGCTGGTAAAAGTTTTCGGCCATCTCCGCACCGTAACGGTAGCGTTGCGACTTCCAATAATGCCAGCTTACATAGGAAATCCCGCCAAGAGCCGCAAGCACAAGTATAAAGATTAGGTACTTGTACGGCGAAGTCCCGCGGCGGCTATAGGCGCAGAGCGCAAGCAAGAATCCCACAATGCCCACTGGCCCCCAACCATGCGGAACCAGATACATCCCGAGCAAAAGGGCGGCCACACCGTCAAAGGCGACAAAGACTTCAAAGCCACCGTTCCCGCGGCTCCGCTCCTGCAATGCCGCCAAATAGAGCAGATATATTCCTGGCAAAAAGATCAAGTAAGGCGACACGCCGTTTTCGACCGTCGGTGTCATCACCCAGAAGAGCGCAAGCGGGACAATCGCGCCGTACGCGAAGATTTTTTTATAGCGCGGGCGCTTCACAAATTCGCGGCGGGATGTCGCATTCAAGATGCCGATTACCACGAAATAAAGCGCGAACAAGAGCCCGAGCCAAAGGAAATCGAAGGTATTCCCGAGCATCACCGAAGCGATGCAGAGGAACAACACCTTGAAAACGTAACGGATGTCTACTTTTTCCATCATAACACAACCGTCCCGCGTTCAAGGCCGTCGCAATCTTCCGGCGAAACCACCAGCAGCTTATCTTCTGTCGAGGCAGGCTGTTTTCCTACCACGATATGCTTGTTCACAAGAGGCTCTTCGCTTGCGTAAAGCCCGATGCGGAGCACCGGATCCATCGGGCGTGCCGCCGGGGCCCAGGGAGCAGACTGCTTGGCATGTGCAAGCGACGCAGGCGGAATACGGGCCAAGGCGTCGAGCAAGTTCTTGCGGCTTTCGGAACCGCCGTCAAGCGCAATCTCTTCGCTGTCAATAAAGAATCGCCCGAGGATTTCTCTGTCCAAGAGCCACTCGCCCACCGCTGCCGTTAAGCGAATCGCATGTTCAAGGTACTGCCGCGACTTGAAATTCGGAGTCGCCGTATCCAAGAGCAGAATCACGCCCGCACCGCGTTCCACCTCGAATTCCTTGGTGAACGGCTTGCCGTAACGGGCAAAAGCCTTGTGGTGCAAGTCGCGCAGGGAATCGCCCTCGCGGTAAGGCCGCACCCCTATAAAATTCATCCCGCGCGTGAGGCTTGGCATCAGGAACGGCGCAAACGCCATGCCCGAGGCCCCCTGCGTGAGGAACGGGAAATCCTGCACCTTGAGCGCACGCGGGTAAACAAGCAGTTCCACGGAACCGTTGTAGCCGTAAGGCCAGCGCAAAAGGCCCATAATCTCGGGCACGTTGGCCGAGACCTTGCCCAGCATGAAGGAGCCGCGCTGCGTCGTTTTTACAAAACATTCCAGCTTGCGCGGAGGCTCGCCCACCTTGATTTTCACATTATCGGACTCGATGCCCGTCAAGGAAGGAGGCAAGCGGTTTGCGCCCAGGTTCACGCAGTCAATTGTGGAGTGCACCGCCAAATAGGCCGTCACCGTCGCCGTCTCGCCCTCGCGCACGCGATTCACCGAAACGCTTTCGACTTGAATCTTGCTCCGCTTCGCCGTCACGAACAGGCTGAACACGAGCCCCAGGAAAAGCAAGAAGTCTAACCCGCCAAAAATCCAAGCCGCCCAAAAGCCGGGAACAGCCCCCGCAAACATCGCCAGCAGAAAGAGCGAAGCAAACGCCCGGCCCGCCGGTGTAAAATAGTCCAGCCACCAGAAATAAACGGCCATGAGCACCCCCGACTTCTTGGGGGCCCGCGGAATCGCGTTCAACAGCCATTTAGCAAAGGAAGACATTCGCGTCCTTACTTAGGAATCGCCACCTGTTTCAGGATTCCCTGCAAAATCTTCTTGCTGGCTTCGGGGTTGCCGGTGTCCTTGGCGAACACGCGGTGTTCCATCACTGGGAAGAATACGCGCTGGATATCGTCGGGATTCACGAAATCGCGTCCATCCACGAACGCACACGCCTGCGCCATGCGCACCAGGTTCATCCCGGCACGCGGGCTAGCCGCCAGTCGCACGCCGCCATCGTTACGCGTCGCCTGCACCAGCGAAATCACGTAGCGTTCCAGCGCCTCGTCAATGTGAATCTTCTGCACTTCGCTACGGGCCTTTAAAATCGCCTCGGGAGTCGTCACCGCCGTCAGCGAGTCAATCGGCCGGCCTCCACGATGCGCCCGCAAGATTTCCAGTTCGGTCTCCGCTGTCGGGTAACCTACCGAGATGCGCACCAGGAACCGGTCCATCTGCGCTTCGGGCAGCGGGAAAACGCCGTGGAATTCCACCGGATTCTCAGTCGCCAAGACCATGAAAAGTTCGGGCAATTTGTAGCGCTGCCCCTCGAGCGAAACCTGTCGCTCTTCCATCGCCTCCAAAAGCGCGCTCTGCGTGCGCGGCGAGGCACGGTTGATTTCGTCGGCCAACAGCACCTGCGTAAAAACAGGCCCCTTGCGGATTTCAAACTCGCCCGTATTCGCCTTGAACACGGCACCGCCTGTCACGTCGGCCGGCAGCAAATCCGGCGTAAACTGGATTCGCGCAAAATCCGCACCGATGGCAGCGGCAAGCGCCTTCGCGAGCGTCGTCTTGCCCGTACCGGGAACATCTTCCACCAGCACGTGGCCATCCGCCAACAGCGCCATCACCAATAGCTCTACCGTCTCGGGCTTCCCGAGCAGTACTCCCTCTAAAGCATGAATCAAATCTTTAACCATGCTTTAAATATATATTAGGTATTATGTTCCAGGTTACAGGATTCTTTAGGAAATGTCCACAAAAGACTTCATTTCTTCAGAATAATCCGTGCTGGTGAACGTGCGCGGGGCCTTCCAGTAAGGCAGTTGGATTTCGGCCTTGTAGGCGTAGAGCATCTGGCTATGTGCACCAAGGACTGCGAAATCAGCTTCGTCGAGACCGCCACCGCGCGCCATCTTCTCGTAATAGATTCCATCGTGGCTGTAGAGCCTATCGCCCACAATCGGGAAGCCTAGCTCAGCGAGGTGCGCACGAATCTGATGCTTGCGGCCCGTAATCAGTTCGGCCTCCAGCACAGAATACGTCTTGCCGTCACGCACGACTTCATGAATCTTGCGGAAAATAGTACGGCATTCCTTGCCGCCTTCCATGCGGTGCATGCGCAGGCGGAGCGGATCGTCGGGGCTTTCGCGCAACGGGAAATCGCACGTAGTCTCGCCTTCGGGGAACGAGCCCTCCACCACCGCCAAGTAGAACTTGCGCAACAAAATGCGGTCGAGGTTCTTCTGGAAACGCGCGGCCGTCTCGGCATACTTGGCAAAGAGCATCAAGCCGCCCGTATCGCGGTCAAGCCGGTGCATCGGCGTTGCAGTCTCGCAGTCGGTAGCCCGGCGAACGATTGCCGCAAAGGTGTTGTAAAAGATGCGTCCCGTGTGGTGGACAGGCGTGCCTGCCGGCTTTGCCACTACTAGGAATTCTTCGTCCTCGAAGACGATGGAGAAATCCGTAGGCACCTCGGGCTCGGTATAGTTTTCCACATGGTAGACGACCTTGTCGTTCTTGCTCGCCACCGTGTCGATGCCGGCGACTTCGCCATTGACCGTCACGAGACCGCGGCTGAGGCGGTCCATCCATTCTTCACGGCTATGGTACGTAAAGCGCTCGCACAGGGAATCGAGCAACAGGCGCCCGTGTTGTTCCGGACGAACAACACTCTCGAAATACATATCGCTGGGAGCCTTGGACATGGCGCCAAATCTAATATTATTGCAGCACGGCGCGGACATAGCCGGTGCTGTCGCGAGCCTCGTCGAACACGTCGAAGCTCTGCGAACCGATCACGGCACCGTCCTTGAACGCGATTTCCACGCGGTAACGGCCGGCAGGGACGTTCTTCTTGCGGCTAAAACTGCGGAATCCGTCTTCGCGGCCGCCATTGATGACCATGCGGCCCGACGAAATCTTGTCCGTGAGCGAAAACTTGCCCGTCACGGGATTCTGGAAATACCAGCGGTACTCGATGGCGGCCTTGAGTTCGGCAGGCGCATACACCGACGCAAGCACGTAGATTTCCTGGTCGGGCAAGTGATGCACGCTAGGTGCCTTGAGACCGATTTTCTGGAGGAAGCTCGGAGCGTCCACATCGCAGCTGTAGTCCGTCTTGTCAAAGTTCTGGCAGACCAACTGGTGCTTGAGCACGAGCGGCACGGGCGGCACCCAGTTCATGAGGTAGGCCGCAACAAGGCATACGCTGATACCGATAGGCGCAATCAGCACCTTCTTGCTTCGACGCGAAACCTTCCAGATGAATACGCACACGGCAAGCGACAAGAGCGTACTCAGGAAGAACCAGATAAAGCCGATTCTGTGTACGAGGTGCGGCAGCGTGAAGTTCATGAACATCGTACCGAGCAGGCTCAAGAAAGCGAGACTCACGCCAAAGCTTTCGTACTTCTTCTGCAGGAATTCGTTACCGACAAGGAGAATCGCCAGGAGGATGACAAGAATAAAGGAAGCAAGCGAACCGCTGCTCTTGAAATAGCATACCACGAGCGCACTGAAAAGGCTTCCGAAGCAGAACTGGACCGCCCAGCTGAAACGCTGACGCCATTCGGCACTCCATTCGCGGTCCAAAAAACGGTGTTCGACGACGATGGCGTTCTTCGGGATGGCCGTCGATTCGTAACCCATGTTCTTCGCAAAGCGTTCGGCGGCGGCGCTCGCCTTGCCGGCGGCTTCTTTAGCCTTTTCGGCAGCCTTCTCGGCCGCTTCCTTAGCCTGGTTCGAGACGACCTTCGCCTGTTCCGAGACAAACCTGTTTGCCATGGCACCAAACGTCGTTCCCTTCGCCGGAGCGGCAGAGGGTTGCGGGGCTACCTGTTGCGGGGCCGCCTTCGCTGCCACAGGTGCCTTAGGAGCCTTGGCAGTAGCTGAAACCGGAGCCGACCTTACGGCAGCCTTCGCCTGCGCGGGAGCGGCTTTGGCCTGTGCCGCGGCAGCTGCCCTCAAGCGGTCCTTAGTCCATCCTTCGGGGTGTTCCAAGCGTGCCGAAAGCAAAATAACGAGAATCAAGGCGCCCGTATAGTACGCCACCAAGAACACGAGGTCGCTACTCTCGACCATCTGGCCAAGCGTAATCGAATCCCAGCCGAACCCGCCCAAGAATGCAATGGCGGGCGCAAACTTCTCAATTTTTTTTACGGCGGGCTTTTCCCGCAAGTTATCGACAAACTTCATACTCTACTAATATACAAAAGGAAATCAAAAGAAGTTACAGACTAATCCTTAATACATCTAACTGGCAAGCCATCATATTTTTTTGCATCACCGCCATCATCCCCGAAACTGAACCACAAAGCAGGCGCTGTTGTAGCATAAGCATCGCTTACCAACAAAAATACCGCTGAATTCTTCTTATACTCGGTCATTTTATCGATTCCATTCTGTTTCCAATATCTCATATAACCAGAATACTGGACATTAAATCCAAAAAAGTTTAAATACATACTCGGCAACTTGTCTAGTATATATGCTTTCAAGATGTCATAATCCCCATAAGTAGGCATGCGCCACCCTGTCGGGCATATTCCCTGCCGGATGGTATCGTTACTGAGGTTCTTGTCGTACGAATAAAAAGTAAACACCCTGACAGAATCGGCGCTCGCCGGAAGGCCCACTGCAGTATGCCACTGATACAAACGCCCAAGCGTTGAACAGTTGGATTCCACATTATTCGGGCACCAGGATGTATCCGGAGCAGGTTTATACCGGAGATTATCCGCCATCCAGGTTTGCGTTCCGATGGTAGTCTTCTTGTACACTTGCCCGTCACGGCTATCCGTAAAGGTCGTTGTTTTGCCTTGCCAGCCCGTTGAAGTACAAGTCATATCCAGGAAATCGTTCTTGAATGTTTCGCCGACACGCGCAGTAGTACACTCGCCAATATAATCAACCAGTTGCTGTTTCTTTTCCTCCAGTTCCTGCTTACGATAAGCCGTTGCAATAGAATCCGGAGCCACCGACCATTGCCTGCGCGCAGAGAAAATGTCTTTTTTCATCGCAGCCTGGGTATACGCAAATTCACTAAATACGTCTACCGAAGCACATACATAGACCGTATCGTCAAAGGCAATGGCCTGCCCCACCCGATCCCTGTTGCAGTATCCGATAATAGAATCGATAGCCTCCATCTTATGCCACATGGGGTTTCTGGCGCCACACAGAGATGTATCGCAGACATACTCGACACCTTTATAGACGGTATCAACAAGCCCTCGAGCCGATGTACAAGCACCGAGTATATCGGAAATTGTCGTCATGTTCCAGAAACCGCCCGAACAGGTATACATGCCGCCAGTCTCCGTTTCCTTTATAAAGGATTTGCCTTTACTTGGGCAAACTCCAAGAGTCAATTCCAATTGATCCGTAGTATACCAGTCGTAGTTGTTCGTCGATTTACTCTTGCAGCTGTAATAAGTAGACGAGAGCATCTGCATTTCATCGAGCCTGCTTTCGGTGCATAATCCCAACGTTGATTCAAGCGTCGACATCTTCGACCATGAACTCCCCGTGCACTTGTAGCCCGTACCAAAGACCATGATCGTATCCAGTTTATTGGATGTAGAACACGGGAACTGTGTCAAGTACGTGGTCACGCTCATCCAATTCCACATGAGGGAATCCGAGCATACATATATATTCTTGGCCGACGTATCTATTCTAACAGTTCCCTTCAAGCCCGCCGTACAAATACCGAACATCTTCTCTTGCTCGTTAAGCGCTCTCCAGGAATTCTTGTAAGTACAGATATAGGTCGATCCGCTGAACTCGCCTGTCTTGGAATACTTAGAACTGTCGCATGTTCCCAAGACATCTTCTACCTTCGCCGTCCTCCATCCCGAGGCGTCACAATAGTACTTGCTCCCGTTATAGTCATCGAGCTTGCCACGCTTGGTGCTGTCACAAATACCGATAATGTCCGCCATTACCGTCAGACGCCAGCCCGCCGTATCGCAGATATACTTATCGCCCTTGTCAGTAAGAGAAATCTTCTTGAGGACACCCGAATGACAAATGCCGAGTTCCGTCGACGGATAAGTCACCTGTTTCCAGGTAGAATCCAAACAATAGTATGAATCACCGTTGAACTCGACGACCTGCAAATTACGGGACACGTTGCAATCCACACCCATTTCCTGAAGCGTTGCAAGCCTCCACTGCCCTGCGCGGCACGTAAACACGGAATCGCCCATGGCATAGGTCAACATCGTATCAATGACGTTCTGGCATTTTCTCCTGTCACTGCTATACCTGGTAGACCAGCCGGAATATGTGCAAGTGTAACCCGAATCGAGGCTCGTCACGTAAAAATCGTTCGGAACATCACGCAAGGCGGAATCGCACTGCGGCAACTCCGATTTCTTGTGGACGATATGCGTGAAGGCCAAGCAGCGGACGGAATAGAAATTGTAGTCGGCACTTTTCTTGAACAA
>CACXKY010000024.1:553-24964 GCA_902768325.1 Fibrobacter succinogenes | reverse complement strand
ACGACATCCATCGAGACTCCCGGCTGGAAGCAGAGTTCCCGGAACGTCGCTCCCTTCGGGTCAAGCCACCAGGCAATACGGGTGCGCTTGCGACGCACGCCTTCGGCATCCGTAAAATGTTCCCCCACGGGCAAGTCCATCTCCGGGCCTTTCACGAGCGTGCTTATCGGCACAAAAAGGCTATCGCTATATTCGTTCTCTTCGTCATTCGCCCGCGCAATCAGTTCGTCGAAATTCCCGTCGGCAAGGCAGCGGATTCCCTCTTTCTGGAGGGCCGCCACGGCATCGGGATCAAAACAGGCATGCTGCGCCCGGAACGCATCGGTTTCTAGGTAAAGCGGCAACGTCTTCGCGAAATCCAGCAGGTCCATAAATTCCTGACGGCGCCCGACAAAGGCGGAAACCGTCCGCGAATGGATCGCAATCTTGTTGAAGGAGTGCTCACGCAAAAAGCCATCCTGGAAGCGATGCAAAAAATGACCGCCGCCAGCACCGTTCTTTTGCCAGAACGAAAGCATGTTGAATTCGTGGTTTCCCATCAGGGCAACGGCCGTACCATCATCGCGCATCGCCCGCACAAGATTTACCGTCTCGCGCACCTTGGGGCCGCGGTCCACATAATCGCCCAGGAAGACGACCGACCGCGTTCCTCCAGGATAGCGGAAACTCCCCGCCGATTCCACGTAGCCCAGCTTTTTCAGCAAGGCACACAGTTCGTCGTAATGCCCGTGGATGTCACCGATGAAGTCGATGGAAAAACTCATGAAAGAAATATAATTTTCTATTCGTCGGCCTACTGAATTTTTTTATTTTTGGGGTCATGTTCCACCCGATACGCCATTTCATCACGATTACGCGGCACCGCAACGAAGTCATCCGCTTGTGCTTCAAGGCGGGCATCGGGTTCCAAGGACTCTTCCACGATCTTTCCAAGTACAGCCCCTCAGAATTCATTCCGGGAGCAAGGTACTACAGCGGCAAGGAATCCCCGAACAACGGGGAACGCCGCGACAACGGATACAGCCTCGCCTGGATGCACCACAAGGGCAGAAACAAGCACCACTTCGAATTCTGGTACGACTATGAATTGGCGACCAAGAAAATCGTGCCGATGGACATGCCCGACCGCTACATCAAGGAAATGTTCTGCGACCGCGTCGCCGCCTCCAAGACGTACAACAGGGAAAGCTACACGCAGGAATCTCCCCTGCTCTACCTGACCCGGAGCACCGCACGCGAAAAGATGACAGAGACAACCTACCGGAAAATCCTGTTCCTGCTGCAGATGCTGGCCGAAAAAGGGGAACGCGAAACACTGCGCTTCATGAGGCACTGCCGCGAGCTGCCGCAGTCTTCCGTCTAACGCATTTCTATTCTATATTTGGCAGAAAGAACGGAAGGGCCAATTATGGAAATCGGAAAAATCAACCGCGCACGTGTCGACGCCATCATGCCGCAGGGCTACTACCTGGAACTCGAATCCGGTGGACGCATCCTGCTCCCGGGCAACAAGAATCAGTTCTCACTCGAAGAAGGCGAAATCATCGACGTATTCGTGTACATGGATTCCGAAGACCGCCCCATCGCCACACTCGACAAGCCCTTCGCCCAGGTCGGAGAGTTCGCAGTCCTTACCGTAAAAGACGTAAACCGCGTCGGGGCATTCCTCGACTGGGGCCTGAACAAAGACCTCTTCCTCCCCTTCAAGCAGCAGTTGGGCGAACTCCGCCGTGGCGACAAATGCGTCGTCTACATCCTTGAAGACGAAAAGAGCGGACGCATCGTCGCAACCGAAAAAATCAAGAGCTTCTTGGACACGGACACCTCCGTACTCCATGTCGGGCAGAAGGTCCAGCTCGCCGCTTACGAGGTCGCCCGCGACCACGTGGACTTCTTGGTAGACTACCGCTACACCGGACGTCTCCTGACTACGCCCGGAATGGAACGCATCTACATCGGCGATACGATGACCGGTTACATACAACGTTTCACCTCCGACGGCAAGATTACGCTCAACCTGACACCGGTCGGGTACAAGGGCATCATGAACAGCGATAGCCCGGCCGCCATCCTGGAAAAGCTGGAAGAAGCCGGCGGATACCTCCCCTACGGTGACCACAGCGATCCGGAAGTCATCCGCCAGGAATTCGGCCTGTCCAAGAAAACGTTCAAGAAAATCCTCGGGACGCTTTTCCGCGAAGGCAAAATCATCCTTGAAAACGACGGCTTCCGCTCTACAAATCCCTAAAAAAGGCATGTAAAAACTTTTTTTCGCGAAAAAGGGGGCTAAACGGCCCCTTTCAGTGTATTTTCGTTATATCTTTGTAGAAAAGAATTTGACTTTCTCTACTATTAGTTGAGGTGTGAATGCAAGGTGTATTAGGCCGAATGGCTGTTATTTGTTCTCTTTTTGCGACTTTCTCTTTTGCCACCAACATCGTTGACTCTCGCGACAATCACAACTACAAGACTTTACCCAGCGGCAAGCTGAACTGGTTCTCCGGAAACCTCGCTTACAAGAATCCCGAAGCCCAGACAAACAACGGAACCGTTTACTACCCCAACGGATCATGGAAGAACGCTTGTCCGGAAGGCACTCACCTCCCGACGATTTCCGAATGGAGTGAATTCAAGAAAGACCGCTTCACCGGACCGCGCAAGATTCCCAACATCAAGAACTTTGCCGGAAAGACGCGCGGCTACTTCGACAAGAACGACACCAAGAAAAAAATCAAGAACAAGGATGTCGCCTACTTCGCCGTTGATGGCGTGGAAAACCAAGTCGTCATGCTCGACCTCAAGCGCGGCAACATAAGTTCCGTGAACCTCTCCCCGACCGCGCTCGTCCCGATCCGCTGTGTCAGCGAGCGCGACCTGTTTGCCGAGAAGAACGTCGCCAAGGAAAACATGACCCTGACCGACACGCGCGACGGCAACCAGTATAAAGTTGAACAGAAAGCGGGCAAGCTGTGGATGACCGCGAACCTCAGGTTCAGCCTGCAGTCCGCGAAGCAATGCTTCCTCGAAGACACGCTGTTCTGCAAGAAGCACGGACGCTTCTACACCTACTACGAAGCGAAGAAAGCCTGCCCTCAAGGTTGGCACCTCCCGGACGACGGCGAGTGGAGGGACTACCAGAGGGAATCGGTCAACTGGGACAATATGGGTGTCGGCGGTTGCAAGGACTGGGACGAATATTGCGATGCGACGAACACGGGTCACTACTGGTCTTCGACGTCCATCAAGAAAAATACCGGGCGTTCATGGGAATTCCGGAGGCTCGGCAAGAACATCAACCGCACGGACGAGAGCACCCAGAAAGGGCTTTACGTGCGGTGTGTCGCAGAACTTGAATAAGGAAGGTGAAAATGAAATCGGGCGCGTTCAAGATTACAGCAATAGTTTCGGCAACCGCCTTGGCACTACTCCTGGGCGCCTGTTCCGACGACAGTTCGGGTAGCGGTGTCGACCACGACGAAATCAACATCAAACTTTACGATGAAGCTGGCAATAACACGGAAGGCTCGTCCACCGCAACCAGTTCCAGCTCCAAGGCCAAGCCCTCCTCGAGTTCCGCCAAGACCGAAAGTTCTGCCAACACCAAAAGTTCAGCCAAGGTCGAAAGTTCTGCAAATACCTCAAGTTCCGTCAAGGCCGGAAGTTCCGCCAATACCGAAAAGTCCTGGCGCGAAGTCTGCCTTGACATCCTCAACGAGTACCGTGCGACCGAAGGCGTCAAACCGCTGACCCTGGCCGACGACGACAAGCAGACCTGCACCGACAACCAGGCGGCAAAGGACCTCGCCTCTAACTCAGCCCACGGCCATTTCGGCGACTGCGGGGAATCCGCCCAGAACACCGGCCCCAACGTCAACATGGCCTGGAAAAGCGACCTGGAAGAAATCGCCAAGTACTATATCGACATGATGTGGGACGAAAAGAAACTCGTTGAAGACGGGACCCGCGACCCCGACAAAAAAGAAGATTTTTCCTATATCGGCCACTACCTGAACATCCGTAATGCAAAATACACTAAGGTTTCATGTGGTTTTGCCACAAGTTCCGACAAGAAGAAGGGGTGGTTGAATATAAACTTCTTCTAATTTTTCGCTCTTTCGCAAACTTTATTATACATTTCGTGCTCTTTTTTTTATATTATGACGGTAGAAGCAACATAATTAACAGGAAGGCAATATGAGACTGTCGAAAATAACAGGAGCATTGATTGTTGCAGGCATGGCTACCGCCGCGTTTGCCACCGACGGGGACTTCGCCCTCAAGGGCAATGTCCAGACCCAAGTCACCAAGTCCATCGCTGACGAAGACAACAACTTCAGCAGCGGCTGGATCCGCGCCAACGTGGGCGGCCAGTACAAGAGCGAAAATCTGGACGGAACCATCATGCTCCGCATATTCGCTCCGGAATTCGGCAACAAGATCGAAGACAAGAAATACGACAAGATCCTTGCCGACCTCTACTGGGTGAACTACAAGTGGGTTCTCGGTGCAAACGACAAGATGAACCTGAAAATCGGTCGCTGGAAGACGGACTGGTCCCAGTCGACCCACTACGGTACCTACGTCGATAAGGACCTGACCGTGCGCGGTCTCTGGATGCGTGATTACAGCCATAACGCCCTCGAGCTCGGCTGGATCCACGGCCTCAGCTCCTTGAACGCGATGGTCGCCACCAAGGATGGACATGCCAACCAGGGTTACGTCCGTATCGAAGAAGACCTGAAGTTCACCTTCCCGCTCGAAATGAAGTTTGCCTACCGTAGCAACGCCATCGACGTCGTGCAGAATACGGCCTACCTCACCCACCGTATCGCAGCCTATGCGAGCTTCAACGTGCTCCCCGTCCTCCGTGCCTACGGCGAATACGCCTGCGTGTACACCCAGGATGACGACATCGACACCAGCGTTTCCAACTACATCGCTCCGGAAGCCAAGTACTACAAGCCGGGCGAATACTACCAGCCGTTCTACATCGGCGCCGACTTTGCCCCGAGCACCGGGATCCTCAATACGCTCATGAGCAACCTCATGGTCGAATGGGAATACATCAACAGGCGCGACAACCTGTACCAGGTCACCGAACAGACCTACGACGACTGGGCATGGACCGTCGCATGGGTGAAGAAGATTGGCCCGTCCAAGCTTCAGTTCAGCGTCTACAGCGAAAACGAAATGACCGACGTGGGCCTTGCCTTCCGCCTCACCTCGACCATCAAGTAAAGCTTTCCTTAGAAATGGAAACGGGCCCGCTCCGGCCCGTTTTTTTTATTTAAAAGTGAACCACGGCACCCGCTGCGTTGGGTAAAGCGTACAACGAGAATTTGCTCCCCGCCGTCTTGTGGATGCGTATCACGGAAAGGCTTATGCCGGTCCCGACAAGCGCCCCCATAATGACATCGGACGGGAAATGCTTGCCCGCTGCAATACGGAGAGCGCCGACCATTCCTGCCGCGGAAAGGGAACTCGCCCATACGATTCCCTTGTAGGGAGATTCCGGATAGATTTCGCTAAACCATTCGCCGGTAAACACGGCAATGGTAAATGCCGCCGAGGTGTGCCCACTAAAGAAACTCCCGTAGGCTTCGCCACGGGCGTCCTTGGCGGCTTCAGCTCCGTCACCTTCCGTCGCATAGACATAAGGGCGCGGCCAGATTTGCATTGAGCGCACCATCAGGTTAACACCGTTCTGCAAGGCCAGCGCCTGCGAAAACATCAGAACATACGCCGCAAAATCCTTCCCGCCCACATCTCCGCTGTACCAGGAATAACCGGCCAGCGCCAACGGAGCAGCCCCTAAGGCCGCAGCCCAGTCGCTTACTTTGTCTGCATTCTTGTTATAACGCCCTACCACGGGCCTATCCCAGGGAAGGAGGTCGGTGGGGTCCAGGACATCGACCTCGTCCGGGACGGACATCTGCGAATACCTGTAATTTCCATACACGCTCGCAAACGCGGCAAAAAAAGTCACCGGCATATCTTTATGCCAAGAGATATCGTAGTAGAGCGGTATTGATTCTTGCGCCCCCGGCGCGGAAAAGAGCCCGAACCAGGCCAGGCTCAGGCCCGTGCAAAGTAACCTTTTGAAATTGCTTTTGGGCACAGAAAAAAAATAATTAATTATATTAATGGCGTATGACCCGCGAACCGATAACTCCTACCATGGATTTGTTCAGCGCCATCTCCGACGAGATGCGCCTCAAGATATTGATGCTCCTGGACCAGGCGGAATTTACCGTCAACGAAATCAAGGACATCCTCGATATTCACCAGAGCAACGCCAGCCGCCACCTCGCCAAGCTGTCGACCTGCGGGCTCCTGAAAGACCGTAGGGACGGAATCAAGGCCTACTACCGCTTGAGCGAAGAACTGCTGATGAGTTCCCGCGTCCTTTCCGTTATCCGCGATGCTTACGGCGAACTCCAGGACAAGGACATCCTGCGTTGCCGTGCAGAACAGACCCTGCAGGAACGCACCGACAAGACTAAAGGACAGATTCACAAACTCGACCAGGCTGGCGGAAGCCTCAAGGCACAAATCAGCCTTTTCAGCAAGCTGATGGTCCCGTTCGAAAACGCCGTAGATATCGGATGCGGCGAAGGCGGAGACCTTTCCCTGATGTTGGCAAACCGCTGCAAAGAGGTGACCTCCTTAGACTGCGACGCGAAAGTGATTGGCGGGTTCCAAAAGATTCTCAAGCAGAAAGGCATCAAGAACATCACCCCGAAAGTCGCCGACATGACGAAGACCGGGCTGCCCGACAACTATGCCGACCTGGTGCTCATGAGCCAAGTGCTCCACCATGCAACAGACCCACGCCTCGCCCTCAAGGAAGCCATCCGCATCTTGAAGCAGGGCGGTACGCTCGCCCTCCTCGACCTCGCCCAGCACAAGGAAGAATCCTTCCGCACCACGCACGGGCACATCTGGCTCGGTTTCGACCAGAACCAGCTTAAATTCTTCGCGAAGGAACTGGGTTGCAAGGTGCAGGAATGCGAAATCATCCCGAGCGAAAACGAGGTAGATAAAAAACTCCCCGTCATCTGCATGATTCTGACGAAGAACTAATATCCGTAAAAAAACGTAAAAGGACTTGTTTTTTTTAAAGAAAACAGATATTTTTAGGAAAAAAGAAGGAGCCAAAAAATGGGCAAGATAATCAAGTTCATCGTGATTGCAGCCGTGTGCATCATTTCCGCATTCGGCATTTACAGCCTCATTCAGTACAACAGAGTTGACGAAAACACCGCCGACTAAAAAAATTTACGCCCGGCGTAAAACGCCAGGCCCCGACTTCGGTACAAACTGCATTCCCGCAAGGCACCTGCCCTTGCGGTATTTTTATATTTAAAAGCATGAATTTTCTCAACAAGAAATCCGTCTTTTTCGCAGTCATGTCCTTTGTATTCCTGGCCATACTGCTGGTTATCTTCCGCGAATTCGCCTTCGACTCGAACCAACTGATGCTCAACAGCGACCAGTTAAACGGTCTGGGCAGCCGCATCATCCGTGCGCAAGACGCCATCGTTACGGAATGGGACGACAGCCGCCTCGGCGGAGTCCCCACCATCGACGCCCTGTTCGCTGACGCCTACCACCCGCTGGTCACCGTCCAGTTCCTGACTGACCCGGCGCGCGCCGTGGGCATCAAGTTCATCCTGACGATATGGGTCGCCTTCATGAGCGCCCTACTCCTGGCCTGGAACCTCACAGGCAACCGCTGGTGGGGCGCGCTCCTCGGTTTCCTCTACGCCTTCTCGCCGGAATACTTCACCTACATCTACGGCGGTCATGACGGCAAGATGATGGTATTCGCCATCGCCCCGCTCGCCGTTCTCGCCATCCGCAAGATTGTACGCGAAGCCAGTATTCCCTATATGATCGTCCTCGCTCTCAGTATCGCCTGGATGATTCTCGGAAGCCACCTGCAGCTCACTTACCTATTCCTCTGGGGAGCCGGTTTATACACGCTGTACGAAGTCGCCTTCCACTGCGACGGGCTCAAGACCCGCGGCAAGCGCATCGGGCTTGCTTCGGCAGGCCTTGCCTTCGGCCTCGCCCTCAGCTGTTTCCAGGTCATCCCGCCTTACCTGTACACCACGACGCAATCCGTGCGTGGCGAAGGCGACCACACCAACTACGGCCACGCCAGCAGCTGGTGCCTGCACCAAGAAGAACTCATGCAGATGATCCTGCCCGGATTCATCGGCGTAGACGTCTATGCCCAAGATGAAAAGACGGGTAGCCTCAACGGCAGTTCCTTTGTCAACATCGATATGCAGGAATACCGCGCCATGAAGGAATCTGGCGCCCAAGGGAGCCCGTTCTACTGGGGGCACAACAGCTTCAAGCTTGACCACAACAACGCGGGAGCCTTGCTCACGTTCCTCGGCTTCCTCTGCCTGTTCCTCCCGGGCAAGCGCCGCTGGGCATGCTTCTGGGCACTCGGTGCAGTAGTGGCCCTCAGCTACGGCATGGGCGCCCACTCGCCCCTCTTCAAGCTATGGTATAACATCCTCCCCGGCGCCAAGAGTTTCCGAGCGCCCGGCATGTCCATGTTCTGGCTGCCGCTCCTGCTAGTCATGATGGCCGGCCCCGTCGTAAAGGCGCTCGCCAACAACACTGCGGAAGCCGCCAAGGAACACCGCGCCCTGCTGCACGGTGCCGCCATGTTCGCCGTTCTGCTTTTACTCGCCGTTATCGCCCGTTACAACTGGACCTTGTTCATAGGCCCGTTCGGCCTGGCTACCGTAGTCTTGTACGCAGTCGCATGCCTCGGCATCATGAGCGTTGACGACCAGAACGAGCCCTTAACGCTAGCCAATTTCATCAAGGCCTTCCAGGACAAGCTTCCGGCGACTTCGCGCGGAGTCCAGGCCTGCATCCTCTTCGGTGCGATTTTCATCGGTTTGTTCCTGATGAGCGGTCAGAATATGCTGAACGATCCCATCACGGCACCTTACTTCAAACCGCTCGATACGGCCACCATGAATGCGACTGCCGGCAAGGTCATCCCGGGATTCATCATGATTCTCGTCATCATGGCCGTCACCTTCGCCACCTTCAAGTGGAAAGGCAATATCGCGGCCAAGGCAGGAATCCTCGCCCTTGCCGCCGGAATCGAACTGTTCTTCATCAACGGGATTTTCATCCAGAACGTTCCCGAGAACGAATACATCCAACCCGGCAATCCCGTCGTGGCAGCCATCAAGAACTTCTATAAGGGCGATTCCCTGAACATGCCGCGCGTCCTCTCGCTTTCGAGGAACAAGGCCCTGGGTGCAAACGCGTTCCCGCAGTACCACATGCGCAACGCCGATGGTTTCCATGACAACGAACTGGCAAGCTACCGCGAATTCCGCGGGGGCCAGCAGAATGCCAACTACCTCATGAACATCAACGACCCCGAAGCGGCCCACCCGTTCCTCGACCTCATGAACATCGGCGCCATCATCTTCGACAGCCGACAGGGAACGACGTTCATGCCGATCCAAACCGCGATGGGCGAAGCCTACCTATATGGCGAAGCCGTCGTAATGGAAGATAGCGAAGCCATCAAGACGCTCCAGACACAAGCCGCCATCCGCAAGCCGAAGGCTGCAGAAGCCGCCGCCGAGCCTGTTGCAGAAACCGCTGCCAACACCTCCGCAAATTCCGCCGCGGAATCTTCTACCGCCGCCATTACGGACAGCACGGTACAGGACAGCGCAGCAGCAAATAACGCCGCTGCCGTACAGGCCGCCCCTGCCGCTCCTGAATTCGCCGACGAGCCGGGCAAGTTCTTCTACCGCGAAAAAGTCATCCTTTCCGAAGCCCCGTCCTTCGACGGTAAGGGTAGCGTCGCCGATAAAGGTCCTATCCAGGGAAGCGCAAAGCTCGTCGAGAGCCCCAAGATGGATACACAGGTATTCAACGTCGAAGCCGACCGCGCCGGTTTCATGGTCGTCGCAGGCAACTACCATCCTTACTGGAAGGCTTACGTCAACGGCGCTCCCGCCAAGGTCTACAAGGCATTCGGTACGCTTCGCGCCGTCGAGATTCCCGCCGGTAAATCCGAAGTCCGTATGGAATACAGGAGCGGTCCGCTCCACGCCTGTGCAAAGGTCGCCTTCGTCGCCGCCATCCTGCTGATTGCCATCGGGGTCTTTACCGCCCTGCGCAAGCGCAAGGTTTAAAAGCGTTCCGACGCAAACGAAAAGCCCTCCGCATGGAGGGCTTTCGTCTTATAGAATCTTTTTGACTTAGTCTATCGGGTTGACCACGAGGTCCACCAGCATGCGGGCAAAGTCCTTCGCGATGTCCGCATCGGCAGCTTCCTTCTTCAGCGGAATGCCTTCGGCCTTCTTCATCGCAAGAATCAATTCTTCGATGCAGTAGTCGTCATAGTTCACGTCTTTCCAGTAATCGCGGAATTTGAATTCCTTGCTGGCGCTCTTGTCATCTTTCCAGTCGGCATAGGCAGCCTTGCAATCCTTTTCATTGTAGGCATAACGGATGCTAAAGTCAATCTTGCATTCCTTCTTGTCGTAAGCGACCGCAAGCTTTCCGGAATGCGGCGTAAAGTCGCTGACGGAAACCTTTACCAAGTCATCGTAGAGGTACATTTCGTCGCATTCAGGCACGCGGATGTTCATAAGCATTTCGGCTTCGTCAAGCGTATCCTTCGGAGCCCTGAAGCGCATATAGAAAGAGGTCAAGACAGAATCCGCTTCCTCGAGGGCTTTATTCCCCTTGCGGAATCCCGCCGTATAGAAGTCCTTCAAGAAGCACTTGCCATCAAAGCGGAAGACATTCTGTACCATATTGTCCGAAGTCAGGCGCAAAGCGTTCAAGAAGCTTTTGTTTTCAAATTCGTCTTCAATCCAGAGGCCTACCGGGAACTTGGAACCGTCAAACGTGTACTTTGTCGTTTCCTTGCCATCGACAACCGTAATCGTCTTCTTGTTGATATAGGCCGTCACGGTATCCGGTTCTTCTTCAGAAGCCTTCCATACGAGGTTACCAAGTGAGCCTTCCTTGCAGACGGGCTGTTTGACAATCCAGGACGAATCTTTTGAATTATAGGAGAACTTCGCCTTGTCCGTAATGATTTCGAAGGGGGCCTTCAGGTCCACGATTTCGGATACGGGCTCTTCGGCGCTACTGCTGTCATCGCCACAGGCGACAAGCATTCCCGCAGCCGCGAAAGCGAAAGGCATAGAAAGCTTGAAAAGATTTTTCATATCGGCTCCATTTTCTCCTTATTATAGAATTTTTACCCGTCAAAGAACTTGCCGAAATCGATGTCGCTGACCATCTCTACCACGAGCTCGGGCTTCACGTCGAGTTTTTCCACGTCTTCGCGTTTCGTCTCGCCGCACAGCGGCAGCACGAACCTGCAGCCGGCGCGTTTCGCCAGTTCAAAGTCCGTATAGAGGCGGTCGCCTACGAAAAGAATTTCCTCGGGCTTGTACTTTTTCAGCAGGTTCGAAAGCATGGCCGGGTTCGGCTTGCCAAAGCTGCGCTCCGGCTCCACGCCGTAAGCGGTCTTGAGCAAGGCCATAAAGCTCCCGATGTCCGGCACGGGGCCGTTTGCGTCGGGGCACACGAAATCCGTATGCGTCACCCAGAACGGAATCCCGCGCTGTACGCGGAAGCTGAGTTCGCATAGTTCGCGGTAATCAAAGCTGTTGTGGTAAGCAACAAGGACGAGTTCGGTATCGGCCACGGAAGGCCTCAAGTTGAGGCTCGGATCCTGGGCCGCAAACCACTCGAATACTTCAGGGTTCGCAAAAAAGTAAACGTTCTTGATTCCCTTTTCGTGGATGGCATCCAGGGAAAGGTAAAGCGCTGAAATGATGGCGTCGTCACGGAGCGGGAGCCCCATGACTTTAAGGCGGTTCTCGTAAAAGACGGGGGACTTGCTCGTGTTGTTGCTGAGGTAGTAGACCGGGACCCTCTTGGCCACTTCGTTTACGGTTTTTACGGCCTTCGGATACGGACGGCCGCTCAAATAAAGGGTACCGTCCAAATCAAAAACAACAACTTTAACAGGACAACTCACATGAATGAATATAGCATATTTTTTTATTTTTGAAACATGAAGACTCCCGATAGCCGCTTTTACTGTTCCCTCATTTCCGTCGGCAATATCGAACTCGACGAAACCGAGAGCAGCCACGCCATCCGCGTATGCCGTGCCGCTGCCGGGGACACGTTGCAGCTATGCGACGGCAAGGGGCATTATGCCGATGCCGAAATCGTCACCGCCGACCCGAAAGCCTGCATGGTCCGCGTAGATACCGTAGAAAACGCCCCCATGCCGCGTCCGCTCCTGAACCTCGCCATCGGTTGCCTCAAGGACGACGCGCTCGAGGAAGTCGTTTTCCACGCAGCCCAGATGGAAGTTGATTGCATCACCTTCCTGCGCACCGACTTTTCGCAGGAGCCCAAGAACTCCGACCTGCACAAGACCGTCCGCCGTTCGGAACTCAAGAGCCTCGTCAGCCTCAAACAATCCAAGAAGCCCTGGCTCACACGAATCGAAGGCCCCGTCGAATTCGACCGCTGGCTCGAAGGGTACAGCGGCGATATCATCCTCTGTGACATCGACGGCGAGGCTTCCCTGCCTTCCATCGCCACGCGCGCAGCCTCCGGCAACACCCGCCCCGTCACGATCCTTGTGGGGCCCGAAGGCGGTTTTTCTCCGCGCGAAATCGAACTTGCAAAGAAGTACACCGCCGGGAAAGTCGAGCTGTTGAAACTGGGGAACACGCGCCTACGCGGACGCACCGCGGCCATCGTGGCGCTCGGGAAAATCCTCTAACCTGTCCGGCCTACTTGCAGGCCTTTCCGAAGGTATTGTATATCTTCGTCGCGTTCAGCTTCGTCACCGCCTTGACCTGGGCGGCATCAGCATCTCGCCCAACGCCCTGGGCGTCAATCGTCAGCTGGGCCTTACCCGCCTGCATCACGGCAGTCAAACGCGACGTGCAGAGGCTCTTGTTGGCGTTCATCTTGTCAACGGTCGACATCTTCACCGAGAGTAGCGGCAGGTTGTCCTTGTCGAGCGTCGGAATTCCGGCATCATTCAAGTACTTGCGCATAGCGGCACACGCTTCCGTCGGGCCGTCGCAAGCGAGGCGGTACGTACAGGCGCTTTTTTCGCTGCTGTAGCTCACCGTTTGCGTAATAAAATCAGACTTGCGCACGTACTTGAATTTCAAGTCGGCGTGAACGGTCACTTCGCCGGTCGGCTTCTTCTTTTTTACCTGCGTCAGCGGGAAGATGGCGACACCTTCGGCATTCGTCTTTTCGTGAGCGAGGTCCTTGTTGTCTTGCGTGAGCGCAATCGGGAAGTACTCCACGGGGCCCGCCACATCGGTAATCGTCACAACCAGAGCTTCGCTCGTGAGGTCGGTTTCCATCTTGAGTGCGGCCATGTTGCCCACCACGAATTCCATCAATTTGCCGATGGTTGTCTCGAGCTTCAGTTCCGGCGGAATCTTCTGCAGGCAAGAGAGGTTTTCGAGGTTCAGGCTGTATTCGTCCGCCTGCTTTTCGAGGTCCGTCATGTCGAGCGTCATCTTGCGGTAATCGCCGTTCAAGATATCGGCACGGATAATCTTGTCCAATTCCTTCATCTTGTCGTTAATTGCGGCAAGGTCCACGAGAATCTTCGACGCCATCTGGTCGGTATCGACCGTCGCCGTCGAAGTGAACTTGCCATCCTGCTTGGGGCCCGCAGTAAGCTTTGCGCCCTTGATGACAATGTTCGTCGAAACCTTTTTCTTGCTCAGGACCGTCTCCGAGATATTGCCCTCGGCATCCTCGGTTTTAGTCACGGCAAACTCGGACTCCACCTTGGAGCGGAGCTGCTTGGCAAGTCCATCAAGCGCCAACTGGTCGGCATCCTTCTGGGACTTCTTGGAATAGGCGGTATAGCTCAGCAAGCCTGCCGACGCATATGCCGCAAAAGCAAAAATCAGTGCGAAGACAAGTTTGTTCATACTACTGGATTTCCAGGATAATCAGTTTCTTGGTAATATTCTGCTTGCGGACCTTGGCCAAACCGTTCAGGCCTTCCACAAACACGTCATAGACCATCTGGGCATCATCGTATACATCCGGATCGGCATAGACCAACAGGTCGAACGTATTGCGGCTCATCGAGATGACCTGCATCTTGTTGAACTTCTTGCGGATCTGCGTAGAGACCATGTTCGAGATGTTTTCTGCCTGTTCATCGGTAAATTCACCCGTCAAGTGGGCAACCACCTTATATTGCACGCCCTTTTCCAAGTCCTTCGCCAAACGGTCACGGACCTTGTTTTCGAGTTTCACGATAGCTTCCTGTACAGCCCTCTGTACCCAGGCGCGCTGGCTTTCGCCGTCGTTCTTGGAACGTACGGATTCGCTCGCCAGAAGGTTCGCCGTAGAAGCTTCCGTCGCGTTGAGGTCAATTACCAGGTCTTCCAACTGGATGCTCCCGGCAAACGTGATGTTGATATCGGCACCAACGGAAAGGCCCGCCACATAGGCCAAGTCTTCGTCGTTACCGGCGATGTCCGACTGCAATTGCACCACTTCGTCGAGCTGCGCTTGGCTTTCAAGGCCAATGACGCTGTAATCACGGCTCGTGAGGTAAGCGTTGATGACTTCCATGGCCGTCTTTGCAAGCGGATTCTTGCGAATGACTTCGATGTTCGGCGTTTCGCCCTTCCCCATCGCAGGCGCCACAAGGACCGTGGGCTGAGACTTAAACGTCGCATTCGAAACGGCAATCACAGCAGGGCCTTCTTCGGCTTTCTTCACCTTTTTCGGAGCCGGAGTCTTTTCACCAAATTCTTCATCGGCGGCATCATACGCAGCATGGGCGCGCGCACGGGCAGGTTCATTATCTACAGGAGGATTCGAAGCGCAAGCCGCCAAAAGAATTGCGGAAGCAGCGAATACCGTTAATTTATTCATGTCTTTTCTCCTTAAAATTCATTCTAGCGCTATCGCGCGAAATCCTGTTTTATTCTTCCTTCAGCATGCCCCTGGACTTGAGCTGTTCGTATTCTTCGTCCTGGCCAACGGCATCTTCGCCACCCACGTGGTTACGCGGGTTGCAGAACACCTCGTAGGTTTTCTGCGCACTGACGACCTTGCCATTCTTTAACGTCACGTCGACATCGAAGTGGACAATCCTGTTGCGTTCGATGGTCTGCCTGAATTCTCTCGTCAGAGAAGTAATCTGGTTTGCCTGAACCGTCTCGACGACATTGCCACCACGCTTCAAGGTGATAGACTTCACCTGGTCCAGATCCGCCTTGCTTATCCCGCCAAGATTCACCTTGATGCGGGCCGTATACGTATCGGCGTTGTTGTGGACCTTTTCGACCTTCGGTCCAGAAATGCTCACGGAAACGTCCAGGTTCTTTGCCGGTTCAGCCGCCGCTTCAGCAGGCTTTTCTTCGGCAGGCTTAGGTTCGGCCTTCTTCTCTGCCGCAGGTTCCGCCACCGTATCCGTCGCTGCCGGTTCTGCTGCAGGCGCCACGTATTCGGTCGTCCACATGAAGCACGGGATTTCTACGTCGCCGTCACTGCAGTTCGCAAAGAACCGCTTGGTCCCGAAGGATTCCTCGGACCATTCAAACGTCCTCTGGTATATGCCGTTTGCGCCAACCGTATCCGTCTCGCCCAGCACGGTCACAATAACGCCCGGAGTCACGCGGGCCTGGAGCGTCACGTTCGGGAAGTACACTTCGGGAGGCAGCGCCGCGGCCTGGAACTTCAAGCGCTTTTCAAACGCCGTACGGCGTTCCTTATAACCGGCATCAAACTTCTTCAAGACCGCGGTCAACTCGCGCGCCACATCGGCTTCGGGAGCCGCCACAATCAAGGAATCCAACATCTTGGAAAGCGCCGGAGAACCAGAAGCCTGCAAGTCCAACTTGACGACGCCCTTCTTGTCGTCCACGACGACCGTCTGGTTCTGGACAATCATTTCTTTCTTGCCGTTCTTGTCGGTCACTTCCACGCGGCCTTCCTTCAACGACGCAACCATCTTGCCACCGACTTCGCCGACGAAGCCCGCCGTACCGCGAATCGCGGCAACCGCAGTCCCCGTCTTGAATTCCATGACCTCGCCCAAGCGCTGTTTCTGTACATCGAAATGCACGCGGCCGTTCTTGATGACCACGGATATCTTACGGCTTACCGCATCAAGCATTTCGGCCGTCAATGTCACGTCCGAATTCTCCGTAATCCAAAGGGAAGAACCGTCTTCAATGGCGAGAACGACTTCTGATTCATATGCCGTACGGATGCGGTCGCGTTCAATCACCCGCAAGCCGACGCTCACGTGCTTCCACTTTTCCACCTTCCCGCGGGTGTAGTCCGCTTCACCAAGGGACTTGCGGACTTTAGCCTTCAGGACCGCCGAAGCAGAGGCGTCCTCGACCACCTGTTCTGGAGCAGCAGGTGTTTCATCTGCAGTCTTCTGGGGTTTCGGTTCGTCCTTGCAGGCCACTAGGGAGCAGGACAACAACAGAGAAAGTAATAGCGCAATCCTAGGCTTTTTCATACATATCAAATATATATTTCATTATTCTATCACAAAACCATTATTTTGCCATAAACGAACAAATTGTGTGATTTAGCACTAATTCGGGGCTTTTAAAAAAAAAGTCTTGACTTTATTTACAGATTAAAATAATTTATGAAACATAAGAAACTAACCACAAGGAGAAATTCATGAAAAAACTTTTTGCTTTCTTTGCTGTTGCCGCCATGTTCATCGGCTGCGCCAGCACCCCCCAGGAAAAGGCGGCTAGTGCTCTTTCCGAAATGCAGAAAGAAAAGACCGAACTGATTGAAAAAGGTGTTGTCGCCGGCATCGGTATCGGCGATTCCCAGGACGAACAGGTTGCCTATGACAAGGCCGACTTGAACGCCCGTACGGATATCGGTCGCGAATTGGAATCCAAGCTCCAGAACCTGACCCGCGCCTATGCCGAAGAAGTCGGTTCCGAACTGACCCAGCATTTCGAAGAAGTGAAGAAGAACGTCGTCTCCACCACTATCCGTGGCGCGACCATCATCAAGATCAAGACCGAAGCCAAGGAAAACGGCGTGAAGGTCTATGCCATCATGGCCATGGATCCGAAGCTGGTCCGCGAAGCCTTCGAAGCTGAACTTGCCGCCCAGCAGGCCGACGTCGCCCGCTTCCGCGCCAGCAAGGCTTACGGCGATGCCAACAAGGAATTCGAAGCCTACGAAGCTGCCAAGGCTGCCGCGAAGTAGTGCAAGTCCTTTAACAAGAATCGCTCCGGATTTCCGGAGCGTTTTTTTATTTCTGCCCTTCCCGCTTTTCGTCGCGGACGCTCTTACGCCAACGCTCGCGAATCAACTGCAAGTCGTGCTGGTAGGGGTTCCTCTTGAAATCCTCGAACGCCCACTGCGTCGGATGGAATTCTCCCTTCGCGTACGTCAAGAGCATATCGAGCCACACGCCGTCTCCGGCATACAGCTTGAAGGGGCCCCGCTTGTAGCTCGGAAGAACGACCTTGTCCAAATCCATATAGCCAATATCGATGTTCACGTGCCGGGCATCCCCGTCCGCAGCGCCGTTCAGCTCAAGGCCGTTACTGCGCGCCTTTTCAAGCGCAATCGTTTCAGGCGGGATGCACTTTTCAAACGAGACGACACCGCGAAAAAGCTCCGTCCCCATTTCCGGTTCATAATAATCGGTCCGGTCGAACGGGAACAGTTTTCCCTTGTAGCGGATAGGCCCCCACGCCGATTCAAGCATGGCAATAACGGACGGGTCCCATTCGGCGCCCTTCTGCAAGACGAACGCGATAAGTTGTGCCGGTTCGGAATAGTTGGACGGTTTCATCTTTCACTCAGTGCGGGAACAACATGAGGTTTCTGCGGATGATGTCGAGTTGCTGTTCGGAGAATCCCTCGAACGGTTCATCCAGCGAGGCCGGGAACATAAAATTACTGGCGTCCGGGCAACTCGCAATAATCATAGCATCCGAAGAAGCCCAGTAGATTCTTTCGTAGACATTACCCGGCATTACGGGAAGCTGGAATCGCGGAGATTCCACAACAGGCTGTTTCATCAACTTCCGCTGAAGGAGTTCCATACAAACCGGCGTATCTTCCAAGCCGTCTTCGATGATAGAGGCGTCGCGCGACACCGCAAAATCGTTCATGGTCGAAGTCGTATGGCGCAGCCCAAAGAAATGCCCCGTCTCATGCAAGATGGTTTCCACGATTTCACCCGACGAAAGAAGCCTTTCATTCTTGGGATCTCCGTTCACCATCACGTGGTTACCGACAAGCACGGTACTGAACCTTCCTCCGCCCAGGTTCCCGCTGAAAAGGCTCGCATAGCCGATCGTCATGTCGCGTTCAATGCGATAAACATAGACGATATCCAACGCTTCCCTGACGCCATTTTCAGGCCAGCCACCCAACTCATAAAGGAACATATCCTCCGACGACCGACCCGCCAGCCACGGTTCGTCTGCCGGATACTTATCCCCAAGAGTGGGATGTTCGTTCGCATAGCGGATGTAAATCGTATCGACGGTGACGCTCGTATAATACCTACGGAACGCCAACAACGTTTTGCGGGCAAGTTCTTCTGCACCAACATCATCCGAAGTCAACGTATGCTCGCCGACGACAATCAAGTTCAAGGAGAAATGATCCGAAAAAGATCCCCTGCCAATCCAGCGAACACTGTCGGTACGGCCCTTATAGAATTCGCCGTCCACCGACAACGATGTCGCCCACTCTGCAATATCTTTTTCTTCACAGTCAAAGTTGTACACATAGCGCCCATTATTTTCTACAGGATGCAAACTGCGAATCTTTTTCCCGTAGTAAGCGGTGCTATCTTCATTGAGGTAAAGATGGAATAGTTGCAATTCAGGGACCTCTGAAACGGAAGGGTCCTTCTTGAACGAAAGTTCATAAGAAGCTTTTGGATGGACCATCAACTTAACACCATGCGTCAAATTAGCCGAAATGGAATCATTCGCCGCATAATCATTAGGGGCATAAGAAAAAAAGTAGTCGTTATCAGGGAAAACCGTGTATTCATCATCTGCCGTACTTATTTCGTCCGAACAGGCAAAAAAGAGACTCACCGGTAAAAAAAGCAACGACCATTTTTTTATGTAACTCAAAAAGCTCATTTTCCTCAAAAAATCCGTTTAATACAATAAGGGCATCATCAACAAGAGCTGCCCCTAATAAAGGTAAAAAAAATGATTGGTCAAAATAAACATTTTTCGTCTTTTTTTCGTACTTCCTGGCGAGAATTGTTAGCCCCGCTCACCGGAAAACCGGCCCTCGCCTGTGCAATCGCCCTCATGGCGACCTATGCCAGCCTTGATTGCCCTGCATACGCGCCCCTACTCCTCGCCATCGTCCTTGCCGCATCCCCCTGTTTTCCCAAAAGCGTACAAAAAGCCGTCCTCATCACCATGGTGATAGGAATCCTTGCCCACGAAATCAATACGACCAAAATAAATCGTCCTCAGGTCGAACCGCCCCCCAAAGGGTGCGGGAATGTGGAAGCCGTCCTTCCAAGGCAAAACGGCTACGCCTTTCTGGTCAAGAACAACGGACCTAAGCCATACCGCGTCAGGATTACGGAAAAAAGGGACCTTCCCCACCTGCCAAGCCCAGGAGATTCCCTCTGTTACGAAGCACGTTGGTACCCCGTGACGCCCCCGACCGTTCCCGGAGCCTTCGATACGCAAGGCTGGCTCAACAGCCAAGGCCTTGCCGCGTACGGGAAAATGATTCACTGGGAAAGCCGACAAGGGCCGTGGATTCCCGAACGCAGTTTCCTACAGTTTCGCATGTGGATTAAGTCCCGCTTTGACGATTATCTGACTCCATCCGAAACAGGACTGCTGCTCGGGCTCCTCGCCGGGGACCGCAGCGGCATTCCCGAAGCCCTGCGGAGCGATTTCCAGCGGTCCGGACTTGTCCATGTCTTGGCGATTAGCGGCTTCCATGTCGTCTTGCTGGCCGGGATGCTTATGGTATTTCTCAAAGCGACACGGCTTCCGCATAAATTCGCCCGGATTCTGGCCGTTATTTTGCTGTTCGTCTACATTCCCGTCACGGGCGGCTCCCCCGCCGTGCGCAGGGCCGTCCTGATGTTTTCCATTCCGCAGCTCGGCGCCCTATTGCAGCGCCCGGCAAACGCTTTCAACAGCCTCGGCTTTGCGCTTTTATGTATCCTCTTGCCGAATCCCGGCGACTTGTGGAATCCCGGATTCCAGCTTTCCGCCGCAGCAACCGCAGGGATTCTCGTCGGGAACCGCTTCAATCCCTTTTCATGCATTCCCGAATCCATACGCCGGTGGAAAGTCTGGAAACTCTCCGAAGGCACCATCCTAGCACCGACCTACGTCACTCTCTGCGCGACCTTCGCCACGGCCCCATTCCTTATCCATCATTTCAAGACGCTCTCTCCATTCGCCTGGCTCGGGAACATCGTCGTCGTACCGGCAATCTCCTGGGCGATGCAGGCCGGATTGTTCGCCCTGATTTCACCCCTTGACTTCTTGCGGCAGCATTTCTGCTATGCGGCGAGCTTTTTCCTACGGCTTGCAAGCCTTCTGACCAGGCAACTTTCCGATTCCGCGCAAGCTTCCGTTACGGTGGGGCCGTTCCACCCAGCAATCCTGTTGCTTTTAGGCGCCCTGTTCCTTGTCATTCCCGCTTACCGCAAGAACGCGCTCGCACATGGATTCAGCATCCTATGCGTACTTGTTTTTTCGGCGTTGTTCTGCCTCCACGAATACAACAGGATTCTAAATCCCTCTTGGAAAATGACCGTTATCGATGTCGGACAGGGCGACGGGATCCTCTTGAGCACCCCCGGAGGAAAACATATCCTGATCGATGCCGGAGACAACAACTATACCGATTCGGGCAAGGACATCATTGTCCCCTTCCTGCATCATGTCGGGATACAGAAATTGGACGTCCTTATCATCACGCACGCCCACAAGGACCACTTTGGCGGAGCAACCAGCCTGTTGCGCATGTTTCCCGTCAAGGAAATCTGGACCAACGGCTGTGCACTCCACGCCAGCGGCAAGGAATGGCAAGAGTTCCTCGACGAAGCCTCCGATCGCGACATTCCCATCCGCGAAGTCGTTCGCGGGTTGACCTGGAAAGAGAACTTTTTCAAAATATCCGCCCTGCACCCCGCCCCGCTTTCGGACCCCGACAGAGACTGTGCCGACCTGAACGATGGAAGCATCACTCTGAAAGTAAACGGATTCGGGCATTCCGCCATCCTTACCGGAGACTTGACCCTCCGTGGAGAAGCAGAAATCCTGCAAACGCACGCCTTCGTGAAAACCGACGTCTTGAAAGTCGGGCATCACGGGAGCAAGTCTTCAAGCGGCAGGAACTTCCTTGAAACGGTCGCCCCGGATATCGCCGTAATTTCAAGCGGTCGCAAGAACAGGTTCCGTCACCCGCACAAGCAAGTAACCGCACGCCTGGATTCCCTTCACATCCCGTACCTGAATACGGCAAAAAACGGAACCGTTACCGTAACGTTCTCGGAGGATTCCGTCGCCGTAGAGACAATGTTGAAATAACTACTTCAGGCAGTCAAGCGCGACATCGTGCAAGGCGCCGTTCGTCGCGACACTCGTGAAGCCTTCGTAAATCGGGGCCGTCGGCTTGCCATTGGCATCGAAAAGTTCCGTCTTGCCGGCGATGGTGCTGAACTTGCCACCCGCTTCCTTAAACAGCAGCGGATACGGAGCAATGTCCCACAGGGAAACAATCGGATCCACCATGATTTCGGCGCGGCCAGCGGCCACGAGGTAATAGCCGTAGCAATCACCCCATCCGCGATGCAGGCGAGCGCCGCGACGGAGCTTCGCGAAACCTTCGCCAAAGCCCTTGTCTTCCATCGTGTTGACCGTTCCCGAGAGCACGAGCGCCTCGTTCAACTGCGAAACTCCCGAAACACGGACAGCGCGACCATCCAAGAAGGCACCGCCACCGTTTACCGCCCACACGGCCGTATTCATCGCCGGGATGCGGATAAGGGAACACACGGGAACGTTCTTCTTGTAGAGCGCAATCAGCGTGCCGAACAGGGGAACGCCATGCACGAAAGCCTTCGTGCCGTCAATCGGGTCGATGACCCACTGGTATTCCGCATCGGGACTCTCGATTCCGAACTCCTCGCCAATCACGCCGAAACCCGGAGTTTCCTTCGCCCAGAATTCGCGGGCCAGTTCTTCCGTACTCTTGTCGGCGATCGTCACCGGAGTGTTGTCCTTTTTCCACTCGACGCCCACTCCCGTCTGGAAAAACTTCAGGATGTTTCCCTGAGCCATTTCCGCCGTCTTGAGCGCGATTTTCAAGAACTCCAGATTTTCTGCCGTCGCGGACATCTTAGGCCTCCGCTTTCCATTTCTTGACAAGCATCACGAGGAACTCGTTTTCCTCGGGCTTACCGATAGTGACGCGGATGTATTCCGGCATACCGAAGCTTGTGAGGCCGCGGACAATCATACCGTTCTTTTCCAAGAACGAGACGAGCTCACGGGCGCGTTCGCCAATCTTGATGCAGATGAAATTCGCCTGCGTCGGGAGCACCTTGAAACCGAGCGCTTCAAATTCACGGGTAAGGAATTCGATTCCCTCGGCATTCATCTTGCGGGTCGCTTCCACGTGGGCAGCATCGTCCAAAGCCGCGATGGCCGCTACCTGAGCCGCCTGGTTCACGTCAAACGGGGGCTTGACCTTCCAGAGGTGGCGCACCACATCCGTACTCGCGATAGCATAACCGATACGCAAACCGGCAAGCCCATAAATCTTGCTGAACGTTCTGTTGATGAAAAGGTTCGGATACTCATCCAAAGCCGAGAACATGTTCGGATAATCCGCAGCGGTGGCGAACTCCGAGTAGGCCTCGTCCAGGAACACCAGCACATTCTGCGGAACCTTCTTCAGGAATTCGCGAATTTCGGATTCGGTGTAGTACGTGCCCGTCGGATTGTTCGGGTTGCAGATGAAGGCTACGCGGGTATTGCCGTCAATGGCCTTCGCCAAGTCATCAAGCGAAGTTTTCGCATCGCCCTCGCCCACGCCGATAAATTCGGCGCCATTCGAAAGCGTCGTAAACTTATACACGGAAAAAGTCGGCGTAATTCCCACGCAGTTGTCACCCTGGCGGATAAAGGCCTTGCCGACCATGTCGATAATCTCGTCGGAACCGTTACCGACGACAATCTGTTCCGTCTTCACGCCATATTTCTGGGCAATGGAGCGGATAAGCGTCGGAGCATCGCCGCGCGGGTACAAATGCAGACAATCCGCAATCTTGTGGAACGCCTCGACCGCCTTCGGGGAGGCTCCAAGCGGATTTTCGTTGGAAGCCAACTTTACAATCTTCTTGAGACCATACTGTTCACGGATTTCCTCGATGGATTTTCCGGGAACGTAATCGGAAAGCTTAGACAATTCTGGACGCGGTTCAATCATATTTACCTCTTTTCATTGCCAAATCTAGTATTTTCCACCGCGAATATTTTAAATTTGAACTATATGAAACGCTTCATCGCCCTCCTGCTCGCCGCATTATCCATAAACGCTTTTGCACTCGACCGCATTTGGGACATGCACTATACTTTCGGCCCCGATAGCAGACCCGCCCCTAAGTTTGGCGCTGGTGTCGGCCTCCGTTCCGATTACGGCAGCAACGTCCTTTTCCCGATCAACATCCTCGGTTCCGTTTCCAAGGATTTCGACATCGGTACTAAAATGGACATCTACACCTACGACAAACTGGATCATTCCCAGATTTCCATGGACGTCGGTGGGCGCTACCGTTTTTCCCAGGGCAAATTCATTGAAATCGACGGCTACTTCGGCTTAAACCGCAACATCGGAAGCGCGATAGTCGTTACCTACGCCTTTGAACAGTTTATCGCCAAGAACTTTTCGAACTTCTACGAACTGCGTTCCGGCTTCCTGGACGGCGTAACCGGCAAGGACGGCTACGTAAAGCTCGTCGCGGCAATGACCCCGACGCTCTATTTCGGCAGGACGTTCCGCATTATGACTGAAATCAACGCTTCAGGCAGCGCAGGCTACCTGAAAGACGATTTCATGATTGACATCATTCCTAAGCTGGAATTGGCGCTCGGCTCCACACGTATCAGGCTTGACTTCGACATCGGCGTCATGCAAGATGACAACAACGACCAGAAGACTATCGGCCTGTACGTGATGACGGCGCTGTAGCCGCAGTGAGCTATGAGGTATGGGGTCGGTCGCCTTCGGCTCCCTTTGAGCTACGGGCAAATCGCCCAAAGCGTAGCGACCCCAAAGAGGCTTTAGCCTCGTGCCCACACCCCATCACTA